>NZ_JBEZHM010000005.1:0-137938 GCF_040650575.1 Streptomyces sp. NPDC048659
TCCGCTGGCGACCCGCCCCCGCCCCTTCCTAGGCTGCGCTCCCATGGGCTCCTACGGCAAAACCTCCTTCGTCTGCCTGCCGTGCCGGGCGTCGTGGCCCTGCGTCACGTCGAAGGAGACCCGCTGGCCCTCCTGGAGCTCACGGAAGCCCTGGGTGGCGATGTTCGAGTAGTGGGCGAAGACGTCCGGGCCGCCGCCGTCCTGCTCGATGAAGCCGAAGCCCTTTTCCGAGTTGAACCACTTCACGGTTCCCTGTGCCATGACCTTCTCCTTCTGTAGGCAGAGGCCCCATCCGGAGATGCCGGAAAACAAAATGCGCCTGAAGAGAAGTATTCCCGTCAGACGCAAGAGGTTCATGGGTACCACAACTGCAACGCCTCCGAGCCTAACACACTCGCGCCGTCGATGGGCTGACCACGGGGGACGCGTCGAGGGGCCTCGTACACCTGGTAGATTGATCTCTGTCGCCGCGGGGAACACCCCACGGTCGACGGCACACCTGTCCGGGTGGCGGAATGGCAGACGCGCTAGCTTGAGGTGCTAGTGCCCTTTATCGGGCGTGGGGGTTCAAGTCCCCCCTCGGACACCAGCGGAAACCCCAATTCATCTGGGGTTTTTTGCGTTTTCGGGCCAGGCGGGCGGGCCCCTTCCGTAAAGCGGCCGCCCGAGGGTCGCGCGATGGCCGAATTTGGTCCAGACCTTTCCTCGGTGAACTCATTGACGCCGCCCCCGCCCTCCCCTGTGCTGTCCCTGAGCGGCAGGCCACGAGGCGTGGCCGGGTGGAGGGAGGCCCATGAGCGTGTTAGCGGCGCGGACCGGCGAGGCGCGGTGGGGGGAGTTCGGGCGGAAGCTGCGCCACTGGCGCAGGGCCGCCGGCCTCACCCAGCTGCAGCTCGGCCTGCGGGTGGGCTACCACCACTCGGTGATCAGCAAGCTGGAGGCGGGGCTGCGCGAGCCGCCCCTCGGACTGGTGCGCCGCCTCGACACCGTCCTGGAGACCGGCGGCGAACTGGCCGAGGTGCTGGCCGCGCCCCGCGAGGCGCCCCGGGGACCCGACCGGAATCCGGTCGATCCCGCGCTCTTCGCGCCACTGCCCGGCACCGACGCCCCCGACGGCCACCCCGCCCCCGACCCGGCGCTGTGGCCCGCGCGGCTGCCCGCCGAGGGACTGGTCTGCCCGCTGCACGGCACCGCGGGCTGCGCCGCCCCCGGCCCGGCGGAGCTGGCGGGACTGCTCGGCGGCCCGGCGGCCCCCTATGGCCCCTCTGCCTCCTCTGACCCCTCCGTCCCCTTCCTCATCTCCGTCGGCGCACTCTCCCAGGGCCGGGTGGCGGCCGAACCGGAGGTCCTGCACGGGCTCACCGCCCTGCTCGCCGCCCTGATCCGCGAAGCCTTCCGGCAGCCGGCCGACGACCGGGGCGTGGCCGTCGTCGACGGGCTGCTGCGGGCCCTCGTCCGCTGGGCCGAGACCGTCGACACGGCCGGACGGCTGCCCTACGGACAGCTCCGGCTCGCCGCCCAGTACGCCCAGGTCGCCGGGCGGCTGCGGATGGCCCGGGGGCAGAGCGCCGTCGCCATGGCCTGGTTCGGCCACGGGCTGCTGTGGGCGGACGCCGTCCACGACGCCCCCGCGCGCGCCACCCTGCTCAGCGACCTGTGCACCCTGGTCCGGCTCGACGGGGACGCCGGATCGCTCCTCTCGTACGCGGCCGGTGTCGGCGCCGTGGACACCGGGCGGCGCTGGATGGGCACCCTCTCCGGGCTGTACCAGGCCCGCGGCCACGCGCTCGCCGGGGACGCCGCCGAGTGCCGCCGCCAGATCGCCCAGGCCCGCCGCAAGTTCGCCCGGCTCGACGGGCGCGACCTGCTGGAGGCGCCCTGGCTCGCCGGGACCGAGGGCGAGATGCGGGTGGACTCCGCGATCGGCGGCGCGCTGCGCGACCTGGCCGTCGCCACCGGCGACCGGTCCACGGCCCGCCGCGCGGTCGCCGTCACCGCCCACTCCTGCGCCCAGGTCCCGGCGCAGATGCCCGCCACCCGGCTGCTGCTCACCCTGCGGCTCGCCGACAGCTGGGCCTGCGCGGGGGACCCGGCCGCCGCCGCGGTGCTCGCCGGGGAGGTGCTCGGGGACGCCCTGCGCGCGGGGGAGTCCATGGTCAGCGCCGAGCTGCGCGGGCTGCACAGCAGGCTCAGCGGGCGGTGGCGGGACGTCCCGGAGGTCCGGGCCTACCGGGAGCTGCTCCTCGACTCGGGCGGCTGACCGGCCTGGCCCGTACGGGACTTGCCGTTTTTTGCCGGCACCGGACGGGGGCGGTGGAGCCGTTGACCCGGGCGCGGGGCGGTGTGAGGGTTCAGCCGCCCGTCGGGTGACATGCAACGGTCACCGGCGGGTTGTCGATGGAGCCCCCACCTCTCACAAGGAGCCACGATGCTCAGACAAGCCGCTGTGGCCGGGATGTCCTCCCTGGCCCTGACCCTCGGGGTGGTGGTGCCGGCCGCCTTCGCCGAGGCCGCGCCCCGGCCTGCGGCGGACGGGCCCTCGCCCGCCGCGCGGGCCGTCGCCGCCGCCGACCAGGCCGTGAACAGCGGCCTCGACGCCCTCGTCGCCGGTGACTCCGAGGAGCGCTACGACCGCCGCGGGGTCACCCCCTGGGGCGGCGGGGAGCTGTTCTCGGTCGCCTACGAGCGCACCTACCGCGGCCTGCCCGTGGTCGGCGGCGACGCGGTCGTCCTCGCGGACGGCGAGGGCAGGGTCCGGGCCGTGCGGTCCGCCGACGGCTCCGCCGTCGCCGTGCCCACCACCGCCAAGGTCACCGCCGACCGCGCCGAGCGGCTCAGCCGCGCCCGGGTCGCCACCGTCACGGGCGCGAGCACCCCGCGCCTGGTCGTCCGGATCAAGGACGGCGCGCAGGCCCTCGCCTGGGAGACCGTCGTCACCGGCAGCACCGCCGACCGGCGCCCCAGCACCCTGCACGTCTTCGTGAACGCCCTCACCGGCAAGGTCGTCGACAGCTACGACGAGGTGCGCGCCGGCACCGGCCGCAGCGAGTGGAACGGCCCGAGCCCGCTGACCATCGACACCTCCCGCTCGGGCAGCAACTACGTGCTGCGCGACACCACCCGGCCCGGACTGCAGTGTTCGGACTACAGCGGCGGCCTGTTCACCAAGGCCACCGACGACTGGGGCACCGGCAACGCCACCAGCAAGGAGACCGGCTGCGTCGACGTCATGTTCGCCGCGCAGAAGAACTCCGACATGCTGCGCGACTGGCTCGGCCGCAACGGGCACAACGGCAACGGCGGCAGCTGGCCCGCCAAGGTCGGCCTCAACGACCTCAACGCCTACTGGGACGGCTCCACCGTCACCATCGGCCGCAACACCGCCAACAAGTGGATCGCCGGCGTCGACGTCGTCGCCCACGAGTACGGCCACGGCCTCGACTCCTTCACCCCCGGCGGCGCCAACCACGAGAGCGGCCTGGGCGAGGGCACCGGCGACATCATGGGCGCCCTGACCGAGGCGTACGCGAACGAGCCCGCCCCCTACGACACCCCCGACTTCACCGTCGGCGAGATGATCAACCTCCAGGGGCGCGGCCCGATCCGCAACATGTACAACCCCTCGCTGATCAGCAACAACCCCAACTGCTACTCGGCCTCGATCCCCAGCACCGAGGAGCACGCGGCGGCCGGCCCGCTCAACCACTGGTTCTACCTGCTATCCGAGGGCTCCAACCCCGGCGGCGGCAAGCCCACCAGCCCCACCTGCGACAACTCGACGGTGACCGGCGTGGGCATCCAGAACGCCGGAAAGATCTTCTACGGCGGGATGCTGCTCAAGACCAGCGGCATGACCTACAAGCAGTACCGCACCGCCACCCTCACCTCGGCGAAGAACCTGGACGCCTCCTGCGCCCTGTTCGACGCGACGAAGGCCGCCTGGAACGCGATCAGCGTGCCCGCGCAGCCCGGTGACCCGACCTGCTCCGGCCAGCAGAGCGACTTCTCCCTCGCGCTCGTCCCCGCGTCCGGCAGCGTCGACCCCGGCGCCGCCGCCACCGCCACGGTCAACACCACGACCGTCACCGGCGCCGCCCAGCAGATCGCGCTGACCGCCACCGGCGCCCCCGCCGGGGTGACCGTCAGCTTCAGCCCGGCCACCGTCACCTCCGGCTCCAGCTCCACGCTGCGGATCGCCACCACGACGGGCACCGCCGCCGGTACGTATCCGATCACGGTCCAGGGCGCGGCGGGCGGCAAGACCCACACCGTCCAGTACACGCTGACCGTCGGCGGCGGCACCACGCCCACCACCCCGCCGGACGTCGACGTGGCCCAGATCCAGGCCCACCTGGCCCAGCTCGGCACCATCGCCGCGCAGAACGGCGGCAACCGCCGCTCCACCGGCACCGGCTACCGCGACTCGCTCGCCTACGTGAAGGGCAAGCTCACCGCGGCCGGCTTCACCGTCACCGAGCAGAGCTGCACCTCCGGCTGCACCGCCGGGGCGGGCAACAACCTGATCGCCGAGTGGCCCAAGGGCGACGCCAACAGCGTCTACATGTTCGGCGCCCACCTCGACGGCGTCTCCGCCGGTCCCGGCATCAACGACAACGGCTCCGGCTCCGCCGCCGTCCTGGAGGCGGCGCTGACCCTGGCCCGGACCAACCCCGCCATGAAGAACCGGGTGCGCTTCGCTTGGTGGACCGACGAGGAGCAGGGCCTCAACGGCTCCGCCTTCTACACCCGGACGCTCCCCACCGCCGAGCGCGCCCGGATCAAGGCGTACTACAACTTCGACATGGTGGGCTCGCTCAACGGCGGCTACTTCATCAACAACCTGAACTCCGCCGCCGCCGCGCCCATGAAGGAGTACTGGGCCTCCCTCGGGCTCGCCCCGCAGGAGAACGTCGAGGGCCAGGGCCGCTCGGACGACTACTCCTTCCAGCAGGCGGGCATCGCCACCTCCGGCTACGCGACCGGCGCCTCGGCCGTGAAGTCCGCCGCCGAGGCGGCGAAGTGGGGCGGCACCGCGGGCCGCGCCTACGACTCCTGCTACCACTCGGCCTGCGACACCACGTCGAACATCAACGCCACCGCCCTGGACCGCAGCGCGGACGGCATCGCCTACACCGTCTGGAAGACCTCCGTCGGTGACGTGTCCGTGCCGACGGACGACTTCTCCGTCACCGCCGACCCGGCCTCGGGCACCGTCGCCCCCGGCGCCTCCGCGACGGTGACCGTCCGGACCGCCACCGTCAGCGGCTCCGCGCAGAGCGTGCGGCTGTCCGCCTCGGGGGCGCCGAGCGGCGTGAGCGTGTCCTTCTCGCCCGCCACGGTCACCTCCGGGCAGTCCGCCACGGCCACCGTGCAGGTCGCGGCCGGCACCACCGCGGGCACCTACACGCTGACCTTCACCGGCACCGGCTCGGCCACCCACACCACCACCTACACGCTCACGGTGAGCGGGGGCGGCGGCGAGACCACCTGGCAGCTCGGGGCCACCTACAAGGCCGGTGACATCGTCACGTACAACGGCGTGCGCTACCGCTGCATCCAGGGGCACACCGCCTACCAGGGCTGGGAGCCGCCCAACGTGCCCGCCCTCTGGCAGGCCATCTGACCCACCCGGCCCCGCCCGGGGCCACCGCGACACGGACGTCCCAAGCCGCTCCGCCGGCTTGGGACGTCCCGTTTTTCCCGGCCGGACCACGGCCCCCGAGGGCCCCTTGATCACCGGCGTTTTCCGTTCATGTGCCCTCCGTTCGGCCTTCACGCATCCGTGCACACAGGTCGCACACAAGTCCGGGACTCTCAGTGCGCTTTCGAAAGGAAAGGGGGGTGGTTTCCATGGTTCCGGCACGATTCCTGTACGTGATGCCCGGAGCGCGCCAGAGACCCGCGGTGGAGGAGCGGCGGTTCGGATGGCGGCTCGTCGGGGCCAACCATCGCGAACTGGGGCGCGGCGCCCAGGAGTACGCCGACCCGGCGGAGTGCCGGGCCGCGCTGCTGCGGCTGCGCGAGCGGGTGGCGGACACCCGCGCGACGCTCGCCACCGCGGACACCGCCGCCGGGGGCACGGGCGGCTGGGCCTGGCGGCTGGAGCTCGACGGGCGGCCCGTGGCGGTCGCCGGACGCACCTACCAGCGGCAGCGGGACTGCCAGTTCAACCTCGGGCAGTTCCTCCACGCGCTCCCCGTCGCCGAACTCGCTGAGCCGGCGCCCGCCCGGCCGCGGGTCCGGCCCGGCGGCGGCAGCGGCTCCCGGGCGGCGGTGCGATGAGCGCCCTCGTGCCCGAGGCGGGCACCGACACTAAGCGGGCGCCGCGCGGCAAGGCCACCCCCGCCGACCGGATCTTCCGGGGCGCGGCCCGCGGCAGCGGGGCCCTGGTGCTGGCCGTGATGCTCCTCGTCGGCGTCTTCCTCGCCTACCGCGCCGCCCAGGCCCTCGACGTCGCCGGCGGCTCCTTCCTTACCACCTCCGTGTGGGAGCCCGACTCCCACCGCTTCGGCATCGCCGCCGTCCTCACCGGCACCGTCCTCATCGGCCTGGTCGCCATCGGCCTCGCCGTGCCGCTGGCCCTCGGCACCGCGCTGTACATCTCCGAGTACGCGCCCCGCCGCCTGAAGCGGACCCTGGTCAGCCTGGTCGACCTGATGGCCGCCGTGCCCAGCGTCGTCTTCGGCCTCTGGGGCGCCTTCTTCCTCCAGGAGGAGATCGTCGGCCTGTCCCGCTGGATGGCCACCTACCTCTCCTGGATCCCGCTCTTCCGGGTCGACGGCGCCGACCCGGCCGACCCGCTCCAGACCACCACCGTCTACACCTCCTCGACCTTCGTGGCCGGGATCGTCGTCGCCCTCATGGTCACCCCCATCGCCTGCTCGGTCATGCGCGAGACCTTCTCCCGCGCCCCGGCCGGCGAACGGGAGGGCGCCCTCGCCCTCGGCGGGACCCGCTGGGGCATGATCCGCGCCGTCGTCCTCCCGTACGGCTGGGGCGGCGTGATCGGCGGCACCATGCTCGGCCTCGGCCGGGCGCTCGGCGAGACCATCGCCGTCTACATGATCATCTCGCCGGTCTTCGCCGTACAGCCGCACCTGCTCCAGAACGGCGCCAACTCCGTCTCCGCCCTCATCGCCCTGCGCTACGGCTCCGCCAGCGCCTTCGGCATGTCGGCGCTGATGGCGGCCGGACTCGCCCTCTTCCTGATGACCCTCGTCGTCAACTTCCTCGCGTCCTCGATCGCCGCCCGCAGCCGGTCCGGCGCGGGCACGGAGGCATGAACATGACGTCCGACCTGCTGTCCGCCGCGCCTCCGGCCGCCCCCGCCCCCGCGACCGTCCGCCCCGCCCCGCCCGACCCCGACGACCGGACCCCCGAGGCCCGCCGCGCCACCTCCGCCGTCCGCGCCTCCGACCTCCTCGCGCTCGCCGGCGCGGCCGTGGGCTCGCTCGCCCTGACCACCCTGCTGTTCGTCTGGATCGCCCCCTTCGACACCCTCCTCGGCTTCGCCGTCGTCGCCTACCTGCTCTTCCTCGGCCTGTACGCGGTCCTCGTCTCCCTCGACGAACCCGGCGCCCTGGTACGAGACAAGGTCGCCGCCGTCCTCTGGCAGAGCCTCGCCGCGCTGCTCCTCGGCGCGCTGCTCCTCGTCGTCGGCTACACCCTGTGGCGCGGCCGGTCCGCCCTCGTCCACCTCAACTTCCTCACCGAGGACATGAGCGGCACCGGACCGCTCCAGCCGCTCTCCGAGGGCGGCGTGCTGCACGCCGTCGTCGGCACCCTGGAGCAGATCGCCCTCGCGCTCGTCATCACCGTGCCGCTCGGGCTCGGCTGCGCCGTCTTCCTCAACGAGGTGCCCGGCCGCTACGCCCGCTTCGTGCGGACCGTCGTCGAGGCGATGACCGCCCTGCCGTCCATCGTCGCCGGGCTCTTCGTCTACGCCACCGTCATCCTCGCGCTCGGCTTCGACAAGTCCGGCGCCGCCGCCTCCCTCGCGCTCGGCGTGATGATGCTGCCCATCGTCATCCGCGCCGCCGACGTGGTCCTGCGGCTCGTGCCCGGCTCGCTGCGCGAAGCCTCCTACGCCCTGGGCGCGAGCCAGTGGCGCACGGTGTGGACGGTGGTGCTGCCGACCTCGAGGTCCGGACTCACCACCGCCGTCATCCTCGGCACCGCCCGGGGCATCGGGGAGACCTCGCCGGTGCTCCTCACCTCCGGCGCCACCGCCGACCTGAACCTGAACGCGCTCAGCGGCCCCCAGGTCTCGCTGCCGCTCGCCACCTTCCAGCTCGTCAGCTCGCCCCAGCCGCAGCTCATCGCCCGCGGCTTCGGCGCGGCGGCCCTGCTGATGGCCCTGGTGCTGCTGCTCTTCGTGGCCGCCCGGGTGATCGGCGGGCGCGCCCCCGGCGAGCTCACCCGGGGCCAGCGGCACCGCCGCGTGCTGGCCTCCCGGCGCGACGCCGCCCGCATGGCGGCCCGCGCGCCGGGCGCGGCCGGTGCGCCGGGCGCCGCCGCCGACGCGCCGCCGCCCGGCTAGCCGCCACCCGCACACCCCCTGCCCGTACGCCCCCGCCCGTACGCCCCCGGCCGTACGCGCCCCCGCCCGTCCCCTCCGACGCACCGACACCGACCAGGAGCTCCCCGTCATGCCCGGATCGCCTCCGGCCGCCCCCGCACGCCTCCGTACGCGTGCGGCGGCCGCCCTCGTCCTCCTGACCGCCCTGCTGCTCGGTGTCGCGCTGCCCGGCGCCCGGCCCGCCGTCGCCGCCACGTACGTGCCGGTCTCGGGCGCCGGGTCCACCTGGAGCCAGAACGCGCTCGACCAGTGGCGGGCCAACGTCAAGCAGTACGGCATGACCGTGAACTACACCGGCAACGGCTCCTCCGACGGACGCAACCAGTTCCGCAACGGCACCGTCGACTACGCCGTGTCCGAGATCCCGTACGGCATCAAGGACTCGGGCGTCGTCGACTCGCCGCCCTCCCGGAACTTCGCGTACATGCCGATCGTCGCCGGCGGCACCTCCTTCATGTACAACCTCGTCATCGGCGGCAAGCGGGTCACCAACCTGCGCCTGTCCGGCGAGGTCGTCGCCAAGATGTTCACCGGGCAGATCAAGACCTGGAACGACCCCGCGATCAAGGCCGACAACCCGGCGCTCGCCGCCGCCCTGCCCGCCCGCCCGGTCGTCCCCGTCGTCCGCTCCGACGGCTCCGGCACCACCGCGCAGTTCACCACCTGGCTCAGCCGCCAGTACCCCACCCTCTGGGACGCGTACTGCGCCCGCGCCGGGCGCTCCACGCCCTGCGGCGCCACCTCGAACTACCCGCTCGTCGCGGGCAGCGGCTTCGTCGGGCAGTCCGGCTCCAACGGCGTCTCCGGCTACGTCGCCGAGGAGAGCCACATCGGCACCCTCACCTACGTCGAGTACTCCTTCGCCGTCTACACCACCGGCTTCCCGGTCGCCAAGGTGCTCAACAAGGCCGGGTACTACACCGAGCCCACCGCGAAGAACGTCGCCGTGGCCCTCACCAAGGCGCGCATCGACGAGAACCCCTCCTCGCCCCGCTACCTCACCCAGATCCTCGACGACGTCTACAACGACCGCGACCCGCGCGCCTATCCGCTCTCCAGCTACAGCTACATGATCATCCCGACGAAGCTGGAGTCGAACTTCAACGCCCAGAAGGGCAAGACGCTCGGCGCCTTCGCCTACTACTTCCTCTGCCAGGGCCAGCAGAGCGTCGACAACCTCGGCTACTCCCCGCTCCCCGTCAACCTCGTGCGGGCCGGTCTCGACCAGGTCCGCCGCATCCCCGGCGTCGACGTCGAACGGGTCAGCCTCAAGGACTGCCACAACCCCACCTTCTCCGCCGACGGCACCAACACCCTGGTGAAGAACGCCCCCTTCCCGCCCGCCTGCGACAAGCAGGGCACCGCCCAGTGCGACACCGGCACCGGCGGCGCCAAGACCCCCACCCACGTCGGCGGCGGCTCCGCCACCGGCGGCACCGGCACCACCGGCGGCTCCGGCTCGGCCTCCGGCACCGGCGGCACCACCACCGGCGGCACCGGGACCGGGGGCGGCGCGGGCACGGCCGGCGCCACCGGAGGCACCGGCACCGCCGCGGGCGGCGGCTCCGGCGGCGCGACGACCGGCGGGGGAGCGGTCGACCCCGACACCGGACAGGCCGCCACCACCGGCGGCCCCGCCGCCGGACCCGGCGGCGCCGACGCCTTCGCCGTCCCCGTCACCAGCTCCCAGGACATCGGCGGCGGCCTGCGCACCGCCCTGATGGCCATGGCCGGGGTGCTGCTGCTCGCCGTCACCGTCGGGCCCCCGCTGCTCACCCGCCGCCTGAAGCGAGACCGCCCGTGACCGCCGCGCTGCGCCGCTTCGCGGCCACCTCCGCCGCCACCTTCGTCACCCTCGTCACCGTGCTGCTGACCCTCGCGGGCACCGCCGTGCTCTTCACCGCGCCGCCGCCCGCCCAGGCCGCCGAGACCCGCTCCGCCGTCACCGTCACCGGCTCCGGCCCCTACGCGGGACTGAAGGTGACGGTCGGCCAGACCCGCAACCTGGTCGACCAGGTCGTCAAGGTCAGCTGGCAGGGCGCCGCCCCCACCGTCTCCGACACCACCTACGCCGCCGACTACCTCCAGCTCATGCAGTGCTGGGGCGACGCGGCCACCGGGCCCGACCCCGACCAGTGCCAGTTCGGCGGCTCCTCCGCGCTCGGCGCGGGCGCCGGCAGCCAGGCCGCCGGGGCCTACACCAACACCCGCCAGCTGTCCTACGGCGGCCTCAAGGACCCGGCGCAGACCCTGCCCCCGGCGACCGGCACCGGCATCGCGTACGTCCGCTTCCGCTCGGTCACCGGCGACATCAGCACCAAGGGCAACTGGAACGACTTCTACGACGTCACCACCAGCAACGAGGTCCCCTACGCCCGCAGCGGCCCCGACGGCACCGGCGAGGTCTGGTTCGAGACCCAGACCGGCGTCGAGGCCCCCGGCCTCGGCTGCGGCGAGGTCCGCGCCGGGACCTCCGGCGCCACCGAGGGGCGCTCCTGCTGGCTGGTCGTCGTGCCGCGCGGCCGGACCGAGGTCGACGGCTCCGCGTACACCGCGCAGCCCAGCGGGATGCTCCAGTCCTCGCCGCTCAGCGCGAGCAACTGGGCCCACCGCCTCGTCGTCCCCCTGCGCTTCGAACCCACCGGCAGCTTCTGCCCGATCGGCGCCTCCGAACGCGGCACCCTCGGCCACGAACCCGTCGCCGAGGCCGTCGCCCGCTGGCAGCCCGCGCTCTGCCAGTCCGGCGGGCGCACCATCTACGGCTACGCCCAGGTCACCGACGACACCGCCCGCGCCAAACTCGTCTCCGGCAGCCCCGGCCTGGTCTTCGTCGGCCGCCCCGCCTCCGCCAACCAGATCCGCACCGGCGCCCTGCCCGTCCACCAGCCCGTCTACGCCCCCGTCGCCCTGTCCGGCCTCACCATCGGCTTCTTCATCGAGAGCCAGGCCGGCTACAACGCCCCCGACCAGGTCAAGGACCGCGACGGCACCCGGCTCACCTCGCTCGACCTCACCCCGCGGCTGGTCGCCAAACTCCTCACCGAGTCCTACCCGGACGGCAACTCCCGCTTCGCCCCCAGCACCGAGGGCAACCCCGCCAACCTCGGCCACGACCCGGAGTTCCTGCGCCTCAACCCGACCTACCGGAACCTCGACTTCGGCGGTTCCCTCGGCGACATCCTCGTACCCGAGGCCCTGTCCGACGCCGCCTGGGAGCTGTGGAACTGGATCGACCAGGACCCGGCGGCCCGCGAGTTCCTCGACGGCACCCCCGACGACCGGGGGCGGTACGGCGAGGCCGGCAACGCGGGCATGAAGGTCAACCCGCACTACCGCGGGCTGAAGCTGCCGCGCAACGCCTACCCCAAGAGCGACCCGTTCTGCCAGCACTTCGACGACCACCCCGCCCAGCCGCTGTGCATCCAGGACAAGCACCCGTACACCGTCGACATGCGCACCGCGGCCCGCGCCGCCGCCCGCGGCGACACGCTCGCCCGCGCCACCTGGGACGGCACCGCCACCCCGCCCGGCTACAAGAAGAACCCGCCGCAGCCCGCCGGACGCCGCGCCGTCCTCGCCCTCGCCGACACCGCCACCGCGGCCCGCTACGGCCTCGTGACCGCCCGGCTCCGCAACGCGGCCGGGGTGTTCGTCGGACCCGACGCCAAGGGGCTGCTCGCCGGGCAGGCCGCCATGCGCCGCGACCCCGCCAGCGGCGTCCGGCTGCCCGACCCGGCCGCCCGCGCCCGCGACGCCTACCCGCTCACCCTGCTCACCTACGCGGCGACCGTCCCCGAACGCCTCACCGCGCGCGAGGGCCAGGACTACGCGGCCCTGCTGCGGTACGCGGCGGGCGACGGACAGCGGCCCGGCGTCGCGGCCGGCACCCTGCCCGAGGGATACGCCCCGCTGCCCGCCGCCCTGCGCGCCGAGACCCGCACCGCCGCCGCGGCCGTCACCTCCCGCGCCGTGCCCCCGCCGACCGGCGGCACCACCGGCGGCGGCTCGACCGGCGGCAGCGGCGGCACGAGCTCCGGCGGCGGCACGTCCGGCGGCTCCGGCTCCTCCGGCGGCGACCAGGCGCAGGGCGCGAACACCGGCGCCACCGGCGGCACTTCCCCGTCCGCCACCCCGCCCACCGCCCGCCCCTCGACCGGTGCGCCGGTCCCCGTCGCCGCCTCAGGCGGAGCGCTCGGGATCACCCCGGAACAGGCCCTCGGCGCCGTCCGCTACGCGCTCCTGATCGCCCTCGTCGCGGGGCTCGCCGCGGCCGTCTGCGGACCGCTCCTGCCGAGGGTCGCCCCCCGTCTCGCCGCCGCGCTCCACGACCGGCGCGGCGCCGCCAAGTCGCCCGGAAAACAAGGGAGGTGATGCCCGCAGCGCCTTAGCGAATCCCACGACAGGTCCGCGCCAACGAACTGTCCGATCCACCGCGCCGGGCACCACCGCCCGGGCGGAAGCCTAACCCGAGAGGTACCGCACGTGAACAAGTCCCTGGCCGCAGTCGCCGCCGTCGGCATCGCCGGTCTGCTCACCGGCATCGTCACCGCCACCCAGGCCGCCGCCGACCCCTCCGGCACGCCCGCCTACCGCCAGCTGTCCGGCGTGGGCTCCGACACCACCCAGGACGTGATGAACGGCCTGGCCAACGCCATCACCATCAACGGCACCAAGGTGATCGGCTCCTACGACGCCACCGGCTCGGCCCAGATCACCACCAAGGACCCCGCCACCACCCCCGGCTGCACCATCGCCCGCCCCAACGGCTCCGGAGCCGGCCGCACCGCGCTGCTCAACTCCCTCCAGGCGAACAACGGCTGCCTGGACTTCGCCCGCTCCTCCAGCCTCAACCTCGGCGCGGCCAGCCCCGGCCTCACCTACGTGCCGTTCGCCGTGGACGCCGTCAGCTACGCGGTCACGCCCACCAGCACCGTGCCGCGCAAGCTCACCCTGAACGACCTCAAGGCGATCTACCACTGCAACCCCGACTACGTGGGCACCGCCCCCAACTTCGGGATCACCGTCTACCTGCCGCAGGCCGGTTCCGGTACCCGCAGCTTCTGGGAGTCCCAGATGGGCATCACCGAGGCCGACGTCGTCGCCGGCGTCTACCCCTGCATCAAGGACGCCAAGAACGGCGCCCCGGTCCAGGAGCACGACGGCCGCGTCCTCGACGACAAGTCGATCGTGCCGTTCTCCATCGCCCAGTACAACGCGCAGAGCTCGCAGACCATCGCCGACCTGCGCGGCCGGGCCCTCCTCGGCACCGTCGACGGCATCGCCCCGACCGTCCTCAACAACGGCTTCGGCGTGAAGCGCGACGTCTACAACGTCATCCCCACCAGCAAGCTCGGCACCGCGCCCTGGAGCACCGTCTTCGTCGGCTCCGGCTCCCTCGTCTGCCAGCAGCAGGGAGTCATCAACACCTACGGCTTCGCCACCAACCCGAACTGCGGCGACACCACCAAGCAGACCCCCTGACCCGTCCGTCCACTCCCGGCACTTCCGAGAAGGAGCGCACGACTGTGCGGAACAGAACGTTCTCGCGGACCCTCGCAGGGGGCCTCGCGAGCCTCGTGGCGGTACTGGCGGGCGGCCTCGCCCTCGCCCCCTCGGCGCAGGCCGCCGAGATCGGCACCGCGGCCGTCACCCCGGCCACCGGCGCCGACACCTCCAGCATGACGCTGACGACCTCGGCCGCCTGCCCGCCCGCCGCCACGAACATCATCGTCGCGGTGACCGGCTCGGGCTTCCCGGCCGGCGGCCAGAACGTGGTCGGCAACTCGCCGATCGCCGCCTACGGCACCACCGCCGACGGCGGGCTGGTCATCCCGCTCTCGCAGACCATGCGCGACTACGCCAACACGGCCGGCTTCACCAACCTGACGGGCAAGTACGGCTTCCTCGTCACCTGCCGCACCGCGTTCAACGGCACCAGCCTCGGCGACTTCTCCAGCGCGGTCTGGTTCACCTCCAACACGGCCTACCAGAACACCGACCCGGCCGTGAAGACCGACACCACCACCTCCCTCGCCCTCTCCCCGGCCGGCCCCGTCACCGAGGCCACCCCGGTCACCCTCACCGCGACCGTCGGCCCCGCCGGAGCCGCAGGCACCGTCCAGTTCCGCGACAACGGCACCGCGCTCGGCGCCCCCGTCACGGTCTCCGGCGGCCGGGCCGCGCTCACCACCGGCGCCCTGACCCGCGGCGCCCACACCCTGACCGCCGCGTTCACCCCGGCGAGCACCGCCTACAACGCCTCCGTCTCCGCCGGTGTCTCCTACACCGTCGACGCGGCCCCGGCGACCGCCACCACCACCGCGCTCGCCGTCTCCCCGGCCGGCACGGCGGACCAGTACAGCCCGGTCTCCCTCACCGCCACGGTGTCGCCCGCCACGGCGGCCGGCTCCGTGAAGTTCCAGGACACCGTCGGCGCCGCCACCACCACGCTCGCCACCGTCCCCGTCACCGGCGGCCGGGCCGCGTTCGCCACCAGCGCCCTGCCCTCCGGCGACCACTCCTTCACGGCCGTCTTCGTCCCGGCCGACAGCGCCGCCTTCACCGGCTCCACCTCCGGCGCCGTGCCCTACGCGATCGGCTCCTTCAAGGGCGTCACCGCCTCCCAGAACCTCACCACCACCGTCCAGTCCGGCGCCCTCGTCATCAGCGTCGACAACCCGGACGTCACCCTGCCGTCCCCGACGCTCACCAGCGGCGGCGACCTCCTCGCCACCACCGGCGCCATCAACCCGGTGACGCTCACCGACACCCGGGCCGGCAACCCCGGCTGGTCCGTCAGCGGACAGGTCACCGACTTCTCCGACGGCGGCACCCACCGCATCAACGGCCAGAACCTCGGCTGGACGCCCAAGGTCGTCGACAAGGGCGCCGCGCAGACCGTGACGCCCGGCACGCCGGTCGCCGCGGGCGGCGGCCTCGCCCCGGCCGACCCCGGCACCGCCGGACTCAAGTCCTCCCGCTCGCTGGCCACCGGCACCGGCCTCGGCACCGCCCACCTCGGCGCCGACCTGGCCCTCAGCGCGCCGACCTCCACCGTCGCGGGCACCTACACCGCGACCCTCACCCTGACGGCCATCTGACCTTGATCTGAAGGCCATCCGACGCCGCCGGCCGGGGCGGGCCCCCAGCCCGCCCCGGCCCCCGGCCCCCTCCGCGCCTCCGCGCACCGGTCCCGCCCGCGCTCGAACGGACGCCCCGACATGACCACCCTCCCGGCCCGCCGCCTCGCCGCCGCCCTCGCCGCCTGCCTCCTCGCCGCCCTGCCCGCCGCCCCCGCCGCGGCCGCGCGCCCCGCGGCTCCGGCGGCCACCGCCCCGGCGAGCGCACCCGCGCCCCCCGCCGCGCCCGGCGACGGGACCCCGGCGAAGCTCACCGGCCGCACCACCTTCGGCGTCCAGCCCGCGACCGCGAAGAAGCCCGACGCGCGGCCCCACTTCTCGTACGGGGCCACCCCCGGCGCCGTCGTCGAGGACCACCTCGCCGTCTTCAACTACGGCACCGCGCCGCTCACCCTCCGTGTCTACGCCCAGGACGCCTTCACCACCGCCGACGGCGGCTTCGACCTGTACGCGGCGGCCCGGCGGCCCACCGGCGTCGGCGCCTGGGTCCGCCTCCGCACGGACCGCGTCACCGTCCCCGCCCGCTCCCACACCCTCGTCCCCTTCACCCTGACCGTGCCCCCGGGGGCCACCCCCGGCGACCACACCGGCGGCGTCGTCGCCTCCCTGTCGGCGCTCGGCACCGGCCGCGAGGGCTCCAAGGTCGCCGTCGACCAGCGGGTCGGCGCCCGGATCTACGTCCGCGTCGCGGGCGAACTCGCCCCCCGGCTCGCCGTCGAGGACCTCACCACCGGCTACCACGGCACGCCCAACCCCTTCGGCACGGGCGAGGCGACCGTCACGTACACCCTCCGCAACACCGGCAACGTCCGGCTCGCCGCCCGCCAGAGCGTCGAGGTCCGCGACCCGCTCGGCGGCACCGCCGACGTGCCGAAGCTCCGCGACGTCCCCGAACTCCTGCCCGGCGACAGCCTGAAGGTCACCACCACGGCCACCGGCGTGCTGCCCGCCTTCTCCGGCACGACGACCGTCACGGTCGACCCCGCGCCCGTACGCGGCGACGTCCGGCACCGGATCCTGCCCCGCGTCACCCGCACCGCCGGCTTCACCGCCGTGCCCTGGGCCTCCCTGGCGCTGCTGCTCCTGCTCGCCGCCGGCACCGCCGCCCTCGCCGTGCGCCGCCGACGCCGGGCGCGCGCCGCCCGGGACGAACCGGCCCGCACCCCGCCGCGCCCCCGGCGCACGGCCGTCGCCACGGCCGCGGTGCTGCTGGCCGCCGCCACGGCCGCCACCGCGACGCCCGCCGCCCCGGCCCGCGCCGCCGAGGCCGCCCCGGCCCCCGCCGCCGCGGGCGCGCTCGCCGTGCTGCCGCCGTCCGGCGCCGACACCCAGCCGATCACCCTCGTCACCGACGCGCCCTGCCCCGCCCGCACCACCCACGTCATCGCCCGCGTCTTCGGCGCCGGGTTCGCGCGCGACGGGCAGATCGTCGTCGGCAACGCCCCGGTCGGCACCTACGCGCGCGTCCCCGGCGGCGGGCTGTCCGTGCCGCTCCTCGCCACCCTGCGGGACTACGCCGCCACCGCCGGGTTCACCACCCTGCGCGGCGGCTACGCCTTCACCGTCAGCTGCCTCCAAGGGGCCTTCCAGGCCGCCGGGCTAAGGGAGTTCACCGGCACCCTGCGGTTCACCGCGACGAGCTCCTACCGGGACGGCAGCACGATCCGCACGCCCACCGGACCCGCCGTGGCGCCCGTCCCCGCCGCGACCGGCACCGTCCCGGCGCCCACTCCACGCCCGGCCGCAGCCCCCGCAGCCCCCGCAGCCCCTGCTTCCGACGGCGCCCTCACCGCCTGGTCGGCGGCCGGCTTCGGCGTCGCGCTGCTCGCGCTCCTCGCGGGCGCGACGCTCTGGCGGCGCGGCCGACGACGACGGCCCGCCGCCGACGCCCCCGCCGCCACCTGAACCACCGATCCAGCCCACCGCCCCCTCCGTCCTCCAGGGAGAGAACGTGACCACCACCACCCGGACCCCGCGCGGGTCCGCCAGGACCGGCGCCCGCGTCGGCACCCTCGTCGCCGCCTTCGGCACCGCCGGGCTGCTGGCCAGTGCCGGGCTGCTCGCCCAGGCGCAGTCCGCCCACGCCGCCGACGCCCCCGGCGTCATCACGGTGACCCCCGCGACCGGCACGGACACCAGCGGCATCACCCTCACCACCGCCGGGGCCTGCCCGGCCGGCGCCACCCACGTCATCGTGTCCGTCAAGGGCTCCGGCTTCCCCGCCGACGGCCAGAACGTGGTGAGCAACTCGCCGATCAGCGCCTACCCCTCGGCCCCGAACGGCGGGATCGGCGTGCCGCTGACGCAGACCATGCGGGACTACGCCAACACCGCCGGATTCACCACCCTCCAGGGCCGCTACGACTTCACCCTCACCTGCCGCACGGCGTTCAACGGCACCAGCCTCGCCGACTTCGCGGCCCCGGTCTGGTTCACCTCCAACACCGCGTACCGGAACACCGACCCGGCCCTGCCGACCACCCCGCCCACCACCACCGCCACCCCCACGGGCACCGCCACGCCGACCGTCACCACGACGCCGAGCGACACCGCCTCGCCCACCGACACGGCCTCCCCGACCGACACGGCGACGCCCACCGACAGCCCCACGCCCACCGACACGGCCTCCCCGACCGACACGGGCTCGCCGAGCGCCACCGCCTCCGCCGACGGCGGCACCACGGGCGGCGGCTCCCAGGACGTCTCCACCCAGGTCAACGGCGGCTCCTCGGGCGGTCGCGGCACCCTCGCGAACACTGGCGCGCAGGCCGGGGCGCTCGGCGCCCTGTCCGCCGCGCTCGTCCTCGCCGGAGTCGTCCTGGTCCGGCGCGCCCGGCGCCGCGAGGACTTCCCCGCCACCGACCTGCCCCAGGTCTGAACCGCGCACCCCACGGAAGCAAAGGACGACACCATGCGCATCCCCCAGGCGGTACGCCGCCCCCTGACGGCCGGCCTCGTCGCCGTCCTCGCGGCCGGGGCCCTCGGCCTCGGCACGGGCGCCGCCGCCCACGCCGCCACCCCCGGCACGCTGGAGGTGACCCCCGCCACCGGCACGGACACCAGCGGCATCACCCTCACCACGGGCGCCCCCTGCCCCGATCCCGCCACCCACCTCATCGTGGGCGTCAAGGGCTCCGGCTTCCCCGCCGACGGCCAGATCGTCGTCAGCAACTCGCCCATCGCCACGTACGCCACCGCCCCGAACGGCGGCATCGTCGTCCCCCTGACGCAGACCATGCGGGACTACGCCAGCACCGCCGGGTTCACCACCCTCCAGGGCCGCTACGACTTCACCCTCACCTGCCGGGCCGCCTTCGGCTCCGCGACCTACGGCGAGTTCGCCGCCCCCATCTGGTTCACCTCCAACACCGCCTACCGCAGCACCGCGCCCGTCACCGCGACCACCACCACCCTCGCGGCGAACCCGGCCGGACCGGTCGTCCAGGGCACGCCCGTCAAGCTCACCGCGACCGTCGCCCCCGCGAGCGCGACCGGCACCGTCCGCTTCCTCGACGGCACCACCGCGCTCGGCGCCCCGGTGCCCGTCACCGCCGGCACGGCCGCCCTCACCACCGCCGCGCTCACCGTCGGGGCCCACGCCCTGAAGGCCGAGTTCACCCCGGCCGACCCCGCGGTCCACGCGCCCTCCGCCACCGCCCCGCTCACCCTCACCGTCAAGATCAAGCCCCCGGCGCTGCTCACCCCCGCCAAGGTCACCGGCACCGCACGGGTCGGCTCCACCGTCACCTGCGCCGTCGCCTTCGGCGGCGCCGCCTCCGTGAGCTACGCCTGGCTGCGCGACGGCGTGCCCGTCGCGGGCGCCACCGGACGCACCCGCGCCCTCGTCGCCGCCGACCAGCCGCACCGCGTCGGCTGCCGCGCCAAGGCCGTCAACACCACCGGCAGCACCCTCTCCACCAGCCCCGCCCCGCTCGTCGCCCTCGGCCCCGCCCCGCGCAACGCGACGAAGCCGAGCATCACCGGCACCCACAAGGCGGGCTACCGGCAGACCGCCAAGGCCGGCGGCTGGACCCCCGCCGCCACCACGTACACGTACGTGTGGAAGCGCGACGGCCGGGTCATCGGCGGCGCCACCCGCGCCACCTACACCGCGACCCGCGCCGACCGGGGCCACCGGCTCACCGTGACCGTCACCGCCGCCCGCCCCGGATACGCCAAGGGCACCGCCACCTCCGCCTCGGTGAGGATCGGATGACGGCGGCCACCGCGCCCGTCGCCACCCCGCCCCCGGCGGCCGCCCCACCGGCGGCCCCCGGGGGCGGGGCGGCCCGCCCCGCGCCCCCGCAGGCCGGGCCCCGGCTGCGCGTCGCCGGGGCCGCGCTAAGCATCCTCGCCGCCCTGCTGCTCGGGCTCGTCGCCGACGCGGGCCTCGTCAGCGACCTGCGGCAGGCCCGCGACCGGCAGGTCGACTACGCCGCCTTCCGCTCCGCCCTCGCCAACGGCGTCGCCCCGGTGGGCGCGTCGGCGGGCGGCGGCCGGGCCCCCGAGCCCGGCGAACCGGTGGCCGTCCTGGAGATCCCCGCGCTGCGGCTGCGCGAGGTCATCAGCGAGGGCACCACCGCCGAGGGCCTCACCCGGGGCCCCGGCCACCGCCGGGACACCCCCCTGCCGGGCCAGTCCGGGACCAGCGTCGTCATGGGCCGCCAGGCCGCCTACGGCGGTCCCTTCCGGCACCTCGCCGAACTGAGCACCGGCGACACGTTCACCGTCATCACCGGCCAGGGCACCCACCGCTACCGGGTGATCGGCCCGCGCCGGGCCGGCGACCCCCAGCCGGCCGCCCCGGCGGCGGGCCGGGGCCGGCTCACCCTCGTCACCGCCGACGGCACGCCGTACATGCCCGACGGCGTCCTGCGGGTCGACGCCGACCTGGTCTCCGACCCGCAGCCCACCCCCGCGCCCGCCGTGCGGCCCGGCGCCCTGCCCGAGGACGAGAAGCCGATGGCCGGGCAGTCCTCGGCCTGGCTGCCGCTGGTCCTGTGGGGCCAGGCGCTGCTCCTCGCGGCCGCCGCCGTCGCCTGGGCCCGCGCCCGCTGGGGCCGCCCGCACGCCTGGGCCGTCGGCGCCCCGCTGCTCGGCGCCCTGGGCCTGGCCACCGCCGACCACCTGCTCCTGCTCCTGCCCGGCCTGCTGTGACCGGGACGACCAGCCCGACCCGTACGGCTCTTACAGCCCTTGCGACCCGTACGACCCGTGTGACCCGACCGAAGGACGTGCCGTGACCGAACAGACGACCCTCCCCACCGAGACCACCCTCCCGCTCCCGGCGCTCCCGGGTGTCCGGGACGGGATCGGGATGACAGAGGCGACGGGGGCGACCGGGGCGACGCTCGAAGCACGCATGATCTCGGCCTGGTTCGGCGAGCGGAAGGTCCTCGACCGGGTGTCGCTCACGATGCCCGCCGGGCTGGTCACCGCCCTCATCGGCCCGTCCGGCTGCGGGAAGTCGACCTTCCTGCGGATCCTCAACCGGATGCACGAGCTCGTGCCCGCCGCCTCGCTCGCCGGGGAGGTCCTCGTCGACGGCGAGGACGTGTACGCGGCCGGGCAGCGGCTGACCGACGCGCGGCGGACGGTGGGCATGGTCTTCCAGAAGCCCAACCCGTTCCCCGCCATGTCGATCTACGACAACGTCACCGCCGGCCTCAAGCTCACCGGCACCCGGCTCGGCGGCGCCGCGAAGGACGCGCTCGTCGAGGAGTGCCTGGCCAAGGCGGGCCTGTGGAAGGAGGTCAGGGACCGGCTGCGGCAGCCCGGCGGCGCGCTCTCCGGCGGCCAGCAGCAGCGCCTGTGCATCGCCCGCTCGCTCGCCGTGCGGCCCAAGGTCCTCCTGATGGACGAGCCCTGCTCGGCCCTGGACCCCACCTCGACCCGCCGGATCGAGGAGACCATCCGCGAGCTCGCGCACGAGGTCACCATCGTGATCGTCACCCACAACATGCAGCAGGCGGCCCGGGTCTCCGACCAGTGCGCCTTCTTCCTCGCGGAGCAGGGCACCCCGGGCGCGATCGTCGAGCACGGCCCCACCCCGGCCATGTTCTCGGCCCCCGCCGACCCCCGCACCGCCGACTATGTGGAGGGCCGCTTCGGCTGAGCGTCGCCGGCCGTCCGTGGCCGTCCGTGGGCGTTCCTCGACCGTCCTGTGCCCGTCCCGCGCCCGTCCTTCAGGCCGCCGACTCCGCCGGGGCCGACCGCTCCCAGGCCGTCGTCAGCCCGTCGAGCCAGGCGGGCGGCAGCTCGGCCGCGTCCCACTCCGCCCGCAGCGGCTCCGGGTCGTCCAGCAGACGCTCCAGGACGGCGATGCTGGTGGGGGAGTGGACGAGCGAGTAGCGGCCGTGCACGGCGATGGCGCTGCCCGCCCCGTACGCCTCGAACAGCCGCTCAAGGCGCGCCCGGTGACGGTCCGTGAACTCCGTGAGCCGCCCCGGATACCCGGCCCGCTGGCGCGAGGTGCGGGTGGCGAGGACGGCCTTCAGGACCTGGTCGGTCGCCTCGGGGTCGAGGTCGGACACCTCGGTGAACGACAGGTACAGCGGCAGCACCGCGACCTTCGTCCGCTCCAGCTCCATCCGCCCGACCGGCGGCCGTTCGTCGGCGGACCGCTCCGGCACGCCCGCCGCGACGGCCCGGCGCAGGGCGTCCTCGGCGATCCCGCCGAGCCCGTCGGCCGCGGCCCTGGCCCCGTCGCGCCAGCCCGAGCCGTAGCCGGGGTCCGCCCCCGGCGGCGTCCGGCGCGCGAGCGCGTCCACCTCCTGGTGGGCCAGCGCGAGGGCGCCGGCCTCGACGAGTCCGATCAGCTCCTCCGCGTCGCCGGAGTAGACCCCGGCCCTGGCGAGCAGCTGGACGAGCGTGGTCCGGGCGTTGCCGACGCTGGCCGCGTCCAGTTGCTGCCGTCCTTCGTCGTGGGCGTTCATGGGTCCTCCTCGTCGCGCATGGGGCAGCGGGGCCGAGCGTACGCGGAACGCTCAGACTTCCGGTGTACGCCCCCGCCACAGGGTCCGACCGTGGGGTGACGTGCCGGGCGGGCCCGGCGCCGTAGCGTCGCCCCCATGCTCACACCGACCCGGGCGGCCGCCGCCGCCCTCCTCGCCTGCGCCCTCGCCTTACCGGCGACGGTGCCGTCCGCCGCCGCGGCTGCGCCCGCCGGGCCCGCCGCGTCCGCCGCGTCCGTCCGCGCCTCGGCGCCCGCGCTTGCGGGGCCCGCCGCGTCCATACGTGCCTGGGCGCCGGTGCCTGCCGGGCCCGCCGCCCTCGCCGCCCCCAACGCCGCCGTCCGTGCCTCGGCCCCCGCCCCGCTCGAACTGCCCGCGCCCACCGGCCCGGAGCGCGTCGGCAGCACCGTCCTCCACCTCGTCGACCGCTCCCGCCCCGACCCGTGGGTGCCCACGGCCGACGGGCGCGAGCTGATGGTGACCCTCCACTACCCGGCGGCCCGCCGCTCGCACGGCGCCCCCGCCCCGTACGCCACCGAGGCGGAGACCCGGCTGCTGCTGGGCGGCCTCGGCGTCCAGGACCCGGCGGGGGCGCCCGCGCTGGCCGCGATGCCCACGCACAGCGAGACCGGGGTGCGGCCCGCGCCGGGGCGCCATCCCCTGGTGGTCCTCTCGCCCGGCTTCAGCGCGCCGCGCTACACCCTCACCCACCTCGCCGAGGACCTGGCCTCGCGCGGCTATGTCGTGGCGTCCGTCGACCACGCCTACGAGTCCCTCGGCACGGCCGTGCCCGACGGCCGGATCCTGACCTGTGTGGCCTGCAAGGCGCTAGACGAGGACGGCGTGCCCCCGAGCACCGTCACCGCCGCGCGCGCGGCGGACACCCGCTTCCTGCTCGACCGGCTGACCGGCCCGCGCCCCGCGTGGCGGTACGCGGCCGCCATCGACCGGACCCGGATCGGCATGGCCGGGCACTCCATCGGCGGCGCGAGCGCGGCCACCGCGATGCTCGCGGACCGGCGCGTCGACGCCGGGGTGAACATGGACGGCGCGTTCTGGGACACCCTGCCCGCCGGGGGCCTGGGCGGGCGCCCGTTCCTGCTGCTCGGCACCGACGACGCGGTGCACCTGCCGGGCGGTCAGGACGCCACCTGGGACGCCACCTGGCCGCTGCTCGGCGGCTGGAAGCGCTGGCTGACCGTGGCCGGCACGGACCACTTCAGCTTCTCCGACGGGCCGCTGCTCCAGCGCCGGTTCGGGCTGCCGACCGGCGGCATCGAGGCCGAGCGGGCGATGGCCCTCACCCGCGTGTACGTCGGCGCCTTCTTCGACCGGCACCTGCGGGGCCGCTCCGAACCCCTCCTCGCGGGGCCGAGCCCGCTGCACCCGGAGGTCAAGTTCCAGCGGCCTTGAGCCGACCTGAGGCCCGGGACCCGGGGCCCGGGACCCGAGGGGCGCACCCCCGTGCCGCCCCTCGGGGACCCGCCCCGCCCCGGCTCAGCTCAGCGACGCGCCGGTCGGGACGACGACCCCGTACAGGTCCCCGATGGTCGCGAGCGCGCCCCGGTGCAGCTCCCCGGCCGTGACCTCGCCCGCGGCGGTGCCCAGCGGGCGGGTGGCGCAGGCGTCGGCGACGACGGTCGGCCGGTCGCCGCGCAGGAAGGCGCCCGCGGTCGTGAACGCCACGCACATGTGGGTCATGAACCCGGCGATCACGAGGTCCTTGTTCCCGGCCGCGTCCAGGTGCTCGGCCAGGTCGGTGCCGACGAAGGCGTCCGGCGCGGTCTTCACCACGACGGGCTCGCCCTCGACGGGGGCGACCCGGGGGTGGATCGCCCCGATCTCGGCGCGGATGTCGTACGGGGTGCCCTCGCCGCCGTCGTTGACGACGTGGACGACCTTGGCACCGGCCGCCCGCGCCCGCGCCAGCAGCCCGGCGGCGGAGTCGAGCGCCGCCTCCCAGCCGTCCAGCTCCATCACGCCCCGCGTGTAGGTGTTCTGGTAGTCGATCAGGAGCAGCGTGGCCCCGGCGAGAGCGGCGGGGGCGGTGTCGAAGCCGTTGAGCTCGCGCAGCGTGGTGGAGGGGGAGGGGGAGGAGGCGGACATGGGTCGCCCTTTCCGGGAGGTGGCGGGGAACGGGTCCGGGGGAGCCCCCGGCGCCGTGTCTCCACGCTACGAACGCGCACCCGATGGCCGCAATGTCATGCGACTTGCAGATCCGGACATCGACAGGGGCTTGCGTTGTTAGCTACTTAGCCACAGTGCTAAAAAGATCTCCGTGAGCGAACCAGACGACGACGCAGGCGTGTTCCGCGCCCTCGCCGACCCCACCCGGCGCCAGATCCTCGAAGACCTCCGCGCCGCCGGCGAACTCCCCGCCGGCGAGATCGCGGGCCGCTTCGCCATCAGCGCCCCCTCCGTCTCCCGGCACCTCGGCGTCCTCAAGGGCGCCGGACTCGTCACCGAGCGGCGGGACGGCAACCGGATCCTCTACTCCCTCGTCGAGGACCGGCTCGCCACCACCGTGGGGCGCTTCCTCAGCGCCGTCTGCCCGGAGCAGATCGTCCTGCGCCACACCAAGTGGCGCCCCGGCCCCGGCCCCGGCCCCGGCGGCGAAGCCCGCGAGTCCGATGGCCCCCGCGAGCCCCACCAGCCCTATGAGCCCCACAAGCCCCACGCGCAGGAGAACCCGGCATGAGACCCCCGCAGCTCGCCTCCGTCATCGAGCGCCGCCTGCTCGTCAACTACCGGGTCGCGCCCGAGGCCGTCGCCCCGCTGCTGCCCGCGCCGCTGCGCCCGCAGCTCGTGCGCGGGTACGCCGTCGCCGGGATCTGCCTGCTCCGGCTCGGCTCGGTGCGCCCCGCGTGGGCGCCCGCCGCGCTCGGGCTGCGCAGCGAGAACGCGGCCCACCGCATCGCCGTCGAATGGGACGGCCCGGACGGCGTGGAGACCGGCGTCTACATCCCGCGCCGCGACTCCGCCTCCCTGGTCAACCGGCTGGCGGGCGGCCGGATCTTCCCCGGCGAGCACGGCCACGCCGACTTCACGGTCCGGGAGACCCCCGACACCCTGCGGGTGGCGTACACCACCCGCGACGGCCTGACCGGCGTCGACGTCACCGCGCGGGTCGCCGACCGGCTGGAGGGCAGCGCCCTGTTCGACGGGATCGACGAGGCGTCCGCCTTCTTCCGGGCCGGCGACCGGGGCTGGTCCGCGACCCGCTCCGGGCGCGCCCTGGACGGGATGCGGCTGCTTACGGACGCCTGGAGCGTCGAGCCGGGCCGGATCGTCGCGGCCCGCTCCAGCTACTTCGACGACCCCGAGCGCTTCCCGCCGGGCACCGCGACCCTGGACTCCGTCCTGGTCATGCGCCAGGTCCCGGTGGGCTGGCAGGCCCTGCCGGAGCTGCCCCTCACCGCGCCCGCCGAGGCGGGCTACGCCGCCGGGCCGGGGCCGCGGAAGGTCCTGCGGTAGGCCGCGGGGGAGACGCCGACGGCCGCGTGCAGATGCCGCCGGAGTGAGGTGTCGGTGCCGAACCCGGCCTTCGCCGCGACCGTGTCGACCGGGTAGTCGGTCGACTCCAGCAGGTGCCGCGCGTGCGCGACGCGCTGCTGGATCACCCACTGGCCGGGGCTGACGCCCACCTCGTTCTGGAAGCGGCGGATGAAGGTGCGCCGGCTCATCCGCGCGCGGGCCGCGAGGTCGTCGAGGGTCAGCGGGGCCTGGAGGTTCTCCAGGGCCCACCGGCGGGTGCCCGAGGTGCTCTGTGCCGTCGGCGCGGGCACCGGCTGGGCGATGAACTGGGCCTGTCCCCCCTCGCGCCAGGCGGGCACCACGCAGTGCCGGGCCACGGCGTTCGCCACCTCGCTCCCGTGGTCCTCGCGGACCAGGTGCAGGCACAGGTCGATGCCCGCGGTGGCGCCCGCCGCCGTCAGCACGTCGCCGTCGTCGACGAAGAGCACGGTGGGATCCAGGAGCACCCGGGGGAACCGCGCGCGGAACGCCCCGCTCAGTTCCCAGTGGGTCGTCGCCCGGCGCCCGTCCAGCAGGCCCACGGCGGCCGGCACGAAGGCGCCGGTGCAGAAGGACACCAGCCGGGCCCTCGTCCGCACCTCGTGCAGCGCCGCCGCCACGGCGGGCGGCACCTCGCGCGACAGGCAGCCGGGGTCGATGGGCGGGATCACGACGGTGTCCGCCTCGTACAGCGCCTCGACCGAGTGGGCCGGTGTGACGGAGAAGTCCGCGTTGGTGCGGACCGGCCCGCCGTCCACGCCGCAGGTCGACACCTCGTACCGGCCGTCCGCCACCCCGAAGATCCGGCTCGGGATGCCGAGGTCGAAGGGGTACACGCCGTCCAGGGCGAGAGTGACCACTTTGCATGATATGGCGCAATCCTACCGAACCATGGCATGTATGCCATGGTCGCCCGATACGGGAGGTGGCGCGGCCGGAGCCGGCCGTCGGCGAGATCCGCGTCGCCATGCGCGCCGCCGGGCTCAACCCCACGGACTGCGGGCACCGCGCCGGCGGCATGTTCCTCAGGGACCTCCCCTGACCCTCGGGTGGGACATCTCCGGAGTGGTCGACGCGGTCGGCCTGGGTGTCACGCTCTTCGAGCCGGGCGACGAGGTCTTCGGGATGCTCCCCTACCCCCACGGGGTCGGCGCGCACGCCGAGTTCGCGACGGGCCCCGCCCGTGCCTCCGCCCTGAAGCCGGAGTCGCTCGACCACGTCCTGGCGGGGGCCCTGCCCCTGGCCTCGCTCACCGCGTACCAGGCCATCGTGGACACGGCGCGCCTGCGCGGCGGGCAGCGCGCCCTGATCCACGCGGCCACCGGCGGCGTCGGGCACCTCGCCGTGCAGATCGCCAAGGCCCGGGGGGCGCACGTCGCCGCCACCACGCTCGGCGACCACGAGGAGTTCGTGCGCGGGCTGGGCGCTGACGCGGTCATCGACAACACCGCCACGGACTTCGCCGCGGTGGCCGGCGAGATGGACTTCGTCCTGGACCTGGTCGGAGGCCCGGTGCGGGCCGGGTCGATGGCCCTGCTGCGTCCCGGCGGCACGATGGTCACGACGGTGCCCACGCCGATCCTCGGCGCGGAGGGCTCCGCCGGGCGGGTGCGGATGATCGCGGTGCAGAGCGACCACGCGGGGATGCGGGCCATCGCCGACCTCGCGGGGACGGGGGCCCTGGTACCGCGCGTCGCCGCCACCTTCCCGCTGTCCCGGGCCGCCGAGGCGCACGCGCTGCGGGAGCGGGGCGACATGATCGGGAAGGTGGTCCTCGTGGCGGACTGAGTGACTGAGTGACTGAGTCACTGAGTGACTGGCCGACTGGCCGGACGTCGGTCGCAGGGCACGGGGCATGGGGCGCGAGGATCGCGGGGCGGCGGGCCCACCGGCCGCCCCACGCCCCGCCCCCGCCCCCGCGCCCCCGCCGCCGAGGCCGGGCCGGGCCCGCCCTACGGCAGGCGGCCCGAGCTCCCGTCCCCGACCGGGTCCAGGTCCAGCAGCTCCTCGCGCGGCGGCGCACCGGCCCCACCGGCCCCACCGGCCGCGGCGGCCTCGGGAGCGGCGGCCTCGGGCCCGGCCGGGGGCCGCCGCCGCAGCGCGGACAGGCGGGTGGCGACCGGCTCGGTGTAGCGGGCGGTCAGCGGGCCGAGGACGACGAGGATGAGCACGTACGCGGTGGCCAGCGGCCCCAGCGAGGGCTCGATGCCCGCCGACACGGCCAGGCCCGCGATGACGATCGAGAACTCGCCGCGCGCCACCAGCGTGCCGCCCGCCCGCCAGCGCCCCTTGACCGATATCCCGGCCCGGCGGGCCGCCCAGTACCCCGTGGCGATCTTCGTGGCGGCGGTGACCACCGCCAGCGCGAGCGCGGGCAGCAGGACCGGCGGGATGCTCGCCGGGTCGGTGTGCAGGCCGAAGAAGACGAAGAAGACCGCGGCGAACAGGTCCCGCAGCGGGCTCAGCAGGTTGTGGGCGCCCTCGGCGACCTCCCCGGAGAGCGCGATGCCGACGAGGAACGCGCCGACGGCGGCGGACACCTGGAGCTGCTGCGCCACCCCCGCGACCAGCAGGGTCAGGCCCAGCACCACGAGGAGCAGCTTCTCCGGGTCGTCGCTGGAGACGAAACGGGAGATCAGGCGCCCGTACCGCAGGGCGAGGAAGAGCACGAGCCCGGCGACGCCCAGCGCCACGGCGAGGGTCACGCTGCCGGCGGCGAGCCCGACCCCGGCGAGCAGCGCGGTGACGATCGGCAGGTAGACGGCCATCGCCAGGTCTTCGAGGACCAGGATGCTCAGCACCACCGGGGTCTCCCGGTTGCCGAGCCGGCCCAGGTCGCCGAGGACCTTCGCGATGACGCCGGAGGAGGAGATCCAGGTGACGCCGGCCAGCACCACGGCGGCGACCGGGCCCCAGCCGAGCAGCAGCGCGGCGACGGCACCGGGCAGCGCGTTGAACGCCGCGTCGACGAGACCGGCGGGGTACTGCGTCTTGAGGTTGGTGACCAGGTCGGTCGCCGTGTACTCCAGGCCGAGCATCAGCAGCAGGAGGATCACGCCGATCTCGGCGCCGATCGCCACGAACTCCTCACTGGCGCCCAGCGGGAGCAGCCCGCCCTCGCCGAAGGCGAGACCGGCCAGGAGGTAGAGCGGGATGGGGGAGAACTTGAGCCGTCCGGCGAGCCGGCCCAGCAGGCCGAGACCGAGGATGATCGCACCGAACTCGATGAGGAAGACGGCGGACGAGTGCATGGATCACTCCCTTCCGAGTATCAGGGCGGCGGCGTCGACGCCTTCGCGGGTGCCGATGACGATGAGGGTGTCGCCCCCGGCGAGCCGGAAGTCCGGGCCGGGGGAGGGGACGGCGTCGGCGCGGCGCAGCACCGCCACGATGGAGACGCCGGTCTCGGTGCGGGTCCTGGTCTCGCCGAGCAGCCGGCCGCTCCAGTGCGAGCCGGCGGCCAGTTCGATCCGCTCGGCGACCAGGCCCAGGTCCGTGGTGGAGAGCAGGCTGGGGCTGTGGTGGGACGGCATCAGCGCGTCGATGAGTGCTTCGGACTCCCCGGCGGTCAGCCGGACCGACAAGGAGCATTCGTCGGGGTCGTCGCTGCGGTACGCGTTGAGCACCCGGCTCCCGTCCCGTCCCGCGACCACCGAGAGGCGCCGGTCCTCACGCGTGGTGAGGTCGTAGCGGACCCCGATCCCGGGCAGCGGTGTACGGCTCATGCGCGCAGCGGGCATGACGGGTCTCCTCGGCGGGGGTGGGCAGCATGAAGGAAGACGGACCGCGCGGCGGGCGTCTTGAGAATTACTTTACCCAGGCAACAAAGTGGCCGATTCGCCGGGATAGCGGAGGATCACCCCCAGAACGGACGGGGCCGAAGGGCCCGGGCCGGGCTACTCCGGGTCCGTGAGGGCCTCCGCGAGCCGGTCGGCGAACAGCATCAGCCCGTCCCGCTCCGGCCCGCCCCGCGCGACCCGCAGCCCGTGCCGCCGCCCCCAGAACGCCACCTGCACCACCAGGAGTTGGGCCCACCGCCGGACCCGCTCCCGGTCGAGCCCGGCGGCCTCCGCGTAGACGGCCAGCGTCCGGAACGCGGCGGCGCGCGGATCGGCGAGGCCGAGCAGGTGCAGGGCGCGCGTCTTGAGGAACGTGCCCCCGTCGTACGCCGGATCGCCCGCGCAGCCCTTGGGGTCCACCGCCAGCCACGGCTCGCGCTCCGCCCGCAGCACGTTCCGCGCGTGCAGGTCGCCGTGGACCAGGGTGTCCGGCTGCGCCCGCGCCAACTCCCGTACGGTGGCCAGCGCGGCGCCCACCACCCGGTCCGGCATCGTGTGCGTCAGCTCCCTGGTGTCCCGCCGCAGCTCCTCCTCCCACTCCCCGGCCCGCTCGCTCAGCCTCGGCAGCCCGGCCGGCGCGGGCACGGCGAGCCTGCGCCCGAGCGCGCCCGCCACCCGGGCCGTCTCGTCCGGGTCGCCCAGCGCCTCCAGGGTCGTCGGCTCGGCCCGCTCCAGGAGCATCGCGAAGCTCGCGTCGTCGCGCGCGTACAGGCGGACCGCGCCCCGGCCGGCCCACACGGTGAAGGCGTCCGGTTCGTGCGTGTTGCCGGGGTGCGGGAAGGACACCTTCAGGACGGCGGGCTCCCCGGAGCGGCGCCGCACCGGCACGATCACGCCCACGCCGCCGTGCAGCACCGCGCCGTCCGGCACGCAGTCCCACCGCTCCAGCGAGGCGTCGACGACGGCCGGCAGGCGGGCGATCCAGGCCGCGCCCGCGCCGCCCTCGCGGGCGACGGTGGCGCGGGCGAACTCCCGGGGAACGACGATCATTCCGGCACCCTACGGGCGGCGGGCCGGAACTGCCTTGCACCCGCACCAGCGCCATGATCGGATGTGTCTTCTTTCGGACGATCGTGACACTTGGGGGCAGTCAATGACCGGAAACATGGACAGACGTTCCGTCATGCGGGGGATGGCGACCGCGGGCATCGGCGTCGCCGCCGGAGCCGTGACGATGGGGGCCACCCCCGCGTACGCCGCGGGCGCGGGCGACGACCCGTACAGCGTCGACGTCATCAGCAAGGGCGCCGACCCGACCGGCGCCACACCCAGCGACACCGCCTTCCGCGCCGCCGCCGCCGAGGTGCTCGCCTCGTTCCAGGGCGGCCCGATCTCCGGGGCGATCCCGAAGAAGGTCCTGGTGATCCCGCCCGGCAACTACCTGCTGACCCAGCCCGACTCGCTGCTGCCCGGCATCGACGGCAAGGGCAACGGCGGCATCGTCGACGGCCTCTCGATCACCGGCTACGGCAAGCGGCTCTCCCGGATCGTGTACGCGCCCACCACGGACGACACCACCCTGTGGACCAACTACCGCCGCTACAAGAACATCCGGATCTCCGGACTCACCTTCACCAGCAATAACCCCACCTCCAGCTTCTGCTACGCCTACTCCACCGACGGCGGCTACGGCGTCCAGGACACCTGGTACACCGACGTCGAGTGGCGCGGCAGCTGGAAGCGCGGCATCGGGCTCGACGGGCCCGTCGACTCGCCCGACCACTCCCTGCCCGAGTCCGACCTCAACAGCGAGATGGGCTGGGACCACTGCCAGATCGGCGGCAGCTACTCCGAGGCGTTCCTCGTCATGGGGATGAAGCCGACGGCCACCCAGCAGGACCAGTTCCTCAACTTCTGGTTCCGCGACTGCAAGGTCGAGTTCAAGTCCGGGGTGTTCGTGAAGAACAACCGGGGCGGCTCCATGAACTTCACCGGCGGCTCCTACATCCTGACCGACCCCGTCGCCCCCGGCACCTTCTTCCAGCTCGGCTCCGAGGCCACCACCCGCGCCGACTCCGTCGCCCGCCTCTACGTCCAGGGCGTCCGCTTCGAGCTGCACAACGCCGACCAGAAGGTCATCGACTCGCGCTGGCACAAGGGCACCATCACCTTCGTGTCCTGCGACGACACCGCCGTCAGCCACCAGGCGTGGACCAACGGCGCCGTGGCCCACACGTACGCCTTCGACGCCATCGGCAACAGCGGCCCCATGGTCCGCTACACCGACTGCGCCCTGATGGGCTCCCACCGGGTGAGCACCGGCAGCACGCCGACCACCGCCGGCAAGGTGCTCTACGACGGCTGCCGCTTCATCGACATGGCCAAGTCCACCGGCGCCGACGCCACCTCGTTCCTCCGCTGGACCGGCACGGCGGCACCCCGCCACGAGATCCGCGACTGCCTCACCGGCGCCACCTACACACCCGACGTCAGGTACCCCGCCTGACGCCCCGTGTGGGCCGCGGCACCGTGCCGCGGCCCCCACGTCGTACGCTGCCAGGCGTACCGATGAAGGACGAAGGGGAAGATTTCGCTCATGGGGCGTCAGAAGCGTGTGTACATAGCGGGTTCGGCGGCGGTCGCGGCGGCGCTGCTCGCGATCACGGGCTGCGCGGGCCAGGGGAGCGGCGGCGCCTCCGGCGACGCCAAGGGAAAGCCCACGGCATCCGCGCCTCGCACCCCGTCCGGCGACGCCAAGCCCCCGGCCGCCGGCACCCTCCCCGGCGTCCCGAGCGCCGCCGCGGCCCGCACCCGGCTCGCCGCCCTCAAGGTCGCGCCCGAGGGACCGATGACCGGCTACAGCCGCGACCGCTTCCCGCACTGGGCCGAACAGGGCGCCAACTGCAACACCCGCGAGACCGTCCTCGCCCGCGACGGCGCCGACGTGCGCCGCGACGCGCAGTGCAAGGCCGTCTCCGGCACCTGGACCAGCGTCTACGACGGCAAGACCTTCACCAAGGCGTCGGGCCTCGACATCGACCACACGGTCCCGCTCGCCAACGCCTGGCGCTCCGGCGCGGCCAAGTGGACCCAGGAGAAGCGCAAGGCGTTCGCCAACGACCTCACCCACCCCCAGCTCCTCGCCGTCTCGGCCGTCTCCAACCGCTCCAAGGGCGACCAGGGCCCCGACGAGTGGCAGCCCCCGGCGCGCTCCTACTGGTGCGCGTACGCCCGCTCCTGGACCGAGGTCAAGTCGGTCTACGGGCTCACCGTGACGCCCCAGGAGAAGGCCACGCTCGGCCGGATGCTGGACACCTGCGGGAGCTGACCGGCCCTCCCGTATCTCCCATCTCCACCGGCCCTCCCGCCTGTCCCGTCACACCCGCACCCCCATCTTTCGCGGCGGATCCGCGACCGGATTATGGGGTGGCAGCTCCCATGTGCGCACCGGACGGCTCGTGTTGACTTGCGCATGTCGCTCGGCGCCGAACGGCACGGAAAGCCGCCCCGGTGCGCGCCGACCACGCGCACCCGACCCGGAGGAGACGGCATGAGCGTCCCGCCCTAGGCATCCTCAGTCATCCTCGGCCCCGGCACCGTCCCGGCGAGGGCGCCCCACGCCCCCGCCCGGACCGCCGCGGCGCACTCGCCCCGCAGCTGCCGTCGGCGGCGACCTCGACGACCTCAGAGGCTGACATGCGCGACCAACGACGGGTCCACCGCTTCCTCTACGTACGGAACGACTCCCTCTTCTTCGATCCGCTCGACACGCACCACGAGCCCCGGAAGGACCATTTCCTCGCCGGACTCGACGAGCGGACGCGGGCCCGTTTCGTCCGCAGCGGCATCTGGTGGAGCCATCGGCACGACCCCGCTCTCCCGCAGCAGGGCTGGAAGATCCACGTGTCCTCCCGGCACCGCCAGGTGCGGGAGGTAGCGGCCACGGCGATCGGCCACCTCGTCTCCCGGGGGATCGACTTCAAGATCGCGCTCGACCTCGACGTCTTCGAGATGCTCAACTCCAAGGCCATGGACCGCGGCAGCGGCGGCAAACTGCTCACCGTATACCCGCGCGACGAGGACGAGTTCAGGACGTGCCTCGCCGACCTGGCCCGACTCCTGGAGGGCGCGGAGGGCGCGTACGTGCTGTCCGATCTGCGATATCGCGACAGCAAGGCGCTCTCCTTCCGCTACGGCCAGTTCCTCACCGCCCACACGGTGGACGTGCTCGGCCGCCGGGTCCCGCACCTCGTCGGACCCGACGGCCGGCCGGAGACCGACGACCGGCGGCCCGGCAACATCCACCCCTGGTGGGTGCCGTGGCCGTTCCCCGACTGGAAGCCCGCCGAGGAGACCGAGGGGGAGGGCCTCCTCGGCGGCCGCTTCCGCGTCACCGGCGCCCTCCACCTCACCAACAGCGGCGGCGTGTACACCGCCGAGGACACCCTGGACGGCGACCGCGCCGTCGTCCTCAAGGAGGCCCGCCCGCACACCAACCCCAACCTCCGCCTCGACTACGACGCCGTCGACATCCTCGGCCGCGAATGGAACTTCCTGGAGCGGCTGTCCGACGTCGCCGCCTTCCCCGACCCCATCGCCCGCTTCCGGCACCGCGAACACCACTACATCGCCGAGGAGTTCGTCGACCGCGCCGACCTGCGCTCCGTCCTCCTCGCCCACAACCCGCTCGTCCGCCCCGGCTTCGACCCCGAGCGCTCCCGCGCCTTCCTGCGCGTCTTCCTCACCGTCTTCCGCGGCCTCGCCCGCGCCGTCGACGCCGCCCACGCCCGCGGCGTCGTCCTCGGCGACCTCAGCCCGGCCAACCTGCTCATCGACCCCGACACGTACGACGTGACCATCGTCGACCTGGAGACCTGCCGGCTCGTCGACGCCACCGGCGCCACCGGCGAGAACAGCGGATCAGGCACCGGATCAGGCATCGGGGGTGCCACCGGATCAGGCACCGGGTCCGGCACCGGATCCGCGTCCGCCACCGGCGGCGCCGCCCTCACCCGGCCCGTCGAGCTCCACACCCCCGGCTTCAGCCGCCCCGGCCCCGGCCCCAGACCCGCCGGGGTCGAAGGCGACCTCTACGCCCTGGCCGCCACCATGGCCTACCTCGCCTTTCCCGTCGCCGCCCTGTCCGCCCTGCGCGAGGACGTCCTCGACACCTACCGGGTGGTCTTCGACGGCCTCGGCTGGCCCGCGCCCGTCCACCGGCTCGTCACCGACCTCGCCGCCGCCCGCGTCGGGCTCTCCGACGTCGTCGCCGCCCTCGACGCCCAGGAGACCGCCCTGCTCGCCGGAGTCCGCCGCGACCGCCCCCGCCCCCTCGTCGACCCCGCCGCCCTGCGCACCGCCGAGACCGGCGTCGCCGCCTTCGTCGAGGCCGTCGCCGACCCCGTCCGCGCCACTCTCTTCCCCGTCGACCCCTTCGCCCACGTGACCAACCCCCTCAGCCTCGGCTTCGGCGCCTCCGGCGTCCTCTGGGCCCTGAACGCCTCCGGCGTCACCGTCCGCCCCGCCTGGCACGACTGGCTGCGCGGCGCGCTCACCGCCATCGACCTGGACGCCTACCCCGACGGCCTGATGAGCGGACTCGCCGGCATCGCCTGGGCCGCCGAGTCCCTCGGGATGCGCCGCCAGGGCCGCGCCCTCCTCGGCCACGCCAACCGGCGCGCCCCCGAGACCGCCGACCACACCTTCTACTACGGCCTGTCCGGCATCGGCATGACCAACCTGCGCTTCTACCTGCGCGCCGGCGACCCCCGCGACCTCGCCGCCGCCAAGGACTGCGCCCGCGTCCTGCTGGACACCGTCCACCACGACGGCCGGCACGCCTACTGGCTCAACGACTTCTCCGAAGAGGGCCCGCTCACCGGCCTCGGCTTCGGCCAGGCCGGCGTCGCCCTCTTCCTGCTCCGGATGCACCAGGTCACCGGCGAGTCCCACTACCGCGCCCTCGGCCGCGCCGCCCTCGACTGGGAGATGGCCCACGCCACGCCCGTGCCCGACAGCGACCTCGTCATGTTCGAACACGAGGGCACCATGGAGCCGTACATCGAGGTCGGCTCCGCCGGAGTGGCCCAAGTACTGCTCCGTTACGGAGACCTCGACGCGGCCCGGACCGTCCTGCGCGCCCTCGACGTCGGCCACTCCGCGCTCCCCGGCTACTCCTTCGGCATGAGCGGCATCGCCGACGCCCTCCTGGACGCCGCCCGGATCACCGGCGACGCCTCCTACCGCGAAACCGCCCTGCGCCAGCTCGACTTCGTGCGCCGGATGTTCCTCTTCGAACCCGCCGCCCGCTTCGGCGTCCCGCGCCGCCCCGGCGTCACCCCGCTCGCCGTCCCCGGCGAGGGCCTGCTGCGCTGCTCCACCGACTACCTCACCGGATCCTCCGGCGTCCTGCGGGTCCTGCACCGCGCCAACCACGGCGGCCCCGCAGACTTCTTCCTCGACGAGCTCGACGTACTCGACGAACGAGACGTACTCGATGAACGAGACGTACTCGATGTGCGCGATGTGCGCGATGTACGCGATGAATGCGACGAGGCCGAGGGGAATGGCGGGACCGACGGGACCGGCGGGACCGGCCGGTGAAGCGGCGGCTCTGGCACACCCTGCGAGGACACCGGCGCCCCTTCACCGGCGTCCTCGCCGCCGAAGCCCTCCTCGGCGGCGCCGAGGCCCTGCTCCACCCCCTCTTCCTCATGGCCCTGTTCGACCGGGCCGTCCTCACCGCCGACCTCCGCCGCTTCCTCCTCATCGGCGGCTGCTACCTGCTCCTCGGCCTCGCCCTCCACCTCACCGGGCACGCCGTCGCCCTGTGGCGGAGGCGCTTCGAGAACGCCCTCGTGCTCGCCCTGGAGACCGAACTCCTCGGCCGCGCCCTCGCCCTCGACGGGCGCGGGATCGCCGAGCGGGGCGCCGCCTCCTACGTCGGGCGCGTCCACGACGACGTCCGCGCGGGCGTCCTGCCCGCCGTCGGCGCCCGCATCGGCGCCGCCCGCCAGGGCTGCGCCGCCGTCGCCTCCCTCGGCGTCCTGCTCCACCTCTGCTGGCCGGCCGCGCTCCTCCTGCCGGCGGTCGTCCCGCCGCTGGTCCTGGCCGGCGGACGGCTCGCCCGCCGCGCCGCGGCGCGCACCGGCCCCGAGCGCGAGGCCGAGGCCCGGTACGTCGACACCCTCACCCGCACCCTGGAGTCCTTCCACGCCCTGCGCGGGCTCCGCTCCCTGCTGCCCGGGGCGCGCACCGCCCACCGGGACGCCCTGCGCGGCTTCCTCGCCCTCGACTACGCCCACCACCGCCGCGCCCGGCGGGGGCGGACCCTCGGCGGCCTCACCGCGAACCTCCCCGACACCTCGGCCCTCGCCGTCGGCGCCCTGCTCGTCCTCGGCGGCCGGCTGTCCTTCGGCGGCTTCCTCGCCTTCGCGCACGCGCTGCGGGGAGCCGTCACCGCGCTCGCCGCCCTCGTCGGCGCACTCCCGAGGCCCCCGCACGAGAACGCCGTCCTCGACCGCGTCGAGACCCTGCGCACCGCCGCCCCCGCCCCGTACCACGACGAGGGCACCCTGGTCCTGGTACGCGGCGCCCGCGTCCGCTACGACGCCCGCCCCGACACCACCGTGGCGCTCCCCGACTTCGGCCTCCGCCCCGGCGAACGGGTCCTGCTCCGCGGCCCCCGCGGCTGCGGCAAGACCACCCTGCTGCACATCGTCGACGGCACCCTCGCCCCCGACCGAGGCGAGATCACCCGGCCGCCCCGCGTCGCCAGCCTCACCTCCCCGGTCCGCCTGCCCCCGCTCCCGGTCCGCGCGCTCGTCGCCGACCCCCGGCTGCGCACCGCCCTGGGCCTCGACGGACTCGCCGACCGGCTTCCCGCCGCGCTCTCCCCGGACCAGCGCCGACGGCTCGGCGTCGCCGCCCTCCTCGCCGAGGACGCCGACGTCTACCTCGCCGACGAACCCCTCGCCGACCTCGACGACCCCGACCGCGCCCACGTCCTGAACCTGCTGCGGGAACGCACCGCCGACCGGGCCCTGCTCGTCGTCCACCAGGGCGACGACGACCTCGACCTCCTCTTCGACCGGGTGGTCGACCTGACCGCCCCCGCCGGGATCCCGCGCGCCGCCGGGACCCCCGCCTGACCACCCGGGGGCCGGGCGGATCCCTCCCCGCACGGCCCCCGGGTCCCTACACCGGACCGCCCACCAGCTCCCGCGCCGCCGAGGCGAACGCCGCCCGGGTCGGATGCCCCGTCTTCTGGAGGAGGCTGGACACGTGCTTCTCCACCGTGCGGGGCGAGATGTGCAGCCGCCCCGCGATGTCCCGGTTCCCGAACCGCTCCGCCAGCAGCCGCGCCACCTCGAACTCCCGCACCGTGATCCCGCAGCGGCGCAGCACCGGCGGCACCCGGTCCGCCCCCGAACGACGCTGCCGCACCGGCGCGCCCATCCCGCGCAGCAGCGCCCGGCAGGCCCCCGCCGGAGCGGGCAGCCCGGCACCGTGGAAGTACTCCTCCGCCTCCCGCAGCCACTCCACCGGCGCCCCCCAGCCGTCCTCGTACGCCGCGCGGGCCACCAGCCGCATCCCCAGCCGCCGGGCCTGGCGGTACGGGCCCGCGGCCTCCAGCGCCTCCGCCGCGGCGGCCGACGCCTCCCCGGCCGCGCCCTCCCGGCCCAGCAGCACCGCGTGCGCCAGGCCCACGAACACCCGGTTCCCGCGCTCCCCGGCCGCGCTCGCCGCCAGCACCCCCGCGTGGTGCCGCCGCCCCAGCCGGCCCGCCAGCACCCCCAGCAGCAGCACGATCCCGTGCCGGCCGAAGTCCGCCGTCGCCGGATTCTCCCCGTCGTACGCCAGGGCCCGCGCGAACTCCCGCTCCGCGCCCTCGTGGTCCTCCTCCAGCAGCGAGCAGAACGCCCGCGCCATCCCGTACGCCACCGGCCGCAGCCCCGGCGCCGCGTCCGCCAGCGGGGCCAGCCGCCCCAGCGCCGCCTCCATCTCGGCCCGCCGCCCGCGCTGCGCCCACCGCACCGCGTCGAGCAGCCGCCACCGCGCCAGCACCCGGCCCAGGCCGCACCGCTCCGCCTCGGCGATCCCCTCGCGGACCAGCTCCCCGGCCGCGTCGAACGCCCCGCGCCGCACCAGGTCCAGCGCCAGTACGAGCCCCGCCTCGTGCGCGACCGGCAGCAGCCCCGCCCGCAGCGCCTCGGCCCGCACCCGCTCCACCGCGCCGGTCCGCCCCTCGCGGGCCGCCTCCACCCGGGCCAGCCCGAGCTCGGCGGCGAGCCGCACCCCCGGCAGGCCGTGCGCCTCGGCGAGCAGCCGCGCCTCCTCGAAGCCGGCCACCGCGGCCGCTTCGTCCCGCCCCCGCAACAGCCGGGCCCGCGCGACCAGCGCCCGCCCCGCCACCTCCGGCAGCCCCGCCGCCCGGGCGGCGGCCACCGCCCGCCGCGCCGACTCCTCGGCGGTGACCAGCCGTTCGGGCGCGAGGCGGGCCGGTTCGAGGAGGGCTCCCGCGAGTTCGACGCGGGCCGACGCCGCCGCGTCGTCCCGCCCCGCGAGCAGCCGCCGCGCCCGGTCGAGCTCCCGCAGCCCCTCCGCCGGCCGCCCGGCCAGCGCCAGGATCTCGGCGGACCGGGCGTGCAGCCCCGCGCGCCGCTCCGGCGGCACCGAGGGCCCCGGCTGCCACCCGGGCCCGCCGTCCGCGCCCGGCCGTCCCGGGAGCGCCGCCGGAGGCAGCCGGTCGAGCAGGCCCGAGCCGCCGGCCGCGTCCAGCAGCCGTTCCAGGACCGTCGTGTGCAGCTCGGGGGCGGCGCCCGGATCGGACCGGCGGTGCGCCCGGACCAGCAGCTTCAGTGCCAGGTCGGGCGCGCCCTCGGCGCCCGCCCGCCGGGCCGCCTCCGTGTACAGGCGGACCGCCTCGGCCCGGTCGCCCGCGCGCTCGTGGAGCTCCGCCGCGCGCACGCACCAGGAGCCGGGCAGCCGAGGGTGCAGGGCGCCGAGCGCGGCGGCGGCGCGGCGCGCGTATCCGGCGTGCTCGACGGGCCCGAGGGTGTCCCGCAGCGCCTCGGCGGCCAGCGGATAGCGGAAGGCGTACCCGTCGCTGCCGGGGCCGTCGGGCACCAGCAGACAGGCGGTGGCCGCAGCGCCCAGCAGCGCCGTCAGCTCGTCCTGCGGGAGGCCGGCCGCCCGGCGCAGCACCGGCAGCGGGAAGCGGGGGCCGAGGAGCGCGGCGAGGCTCAGCAGCTCCTCGCCGCGCGGGCCGAGCCGGGCGGCCCGCAGCCGCAGGTTCTGCGCGATGCCGCCGAGGCCGTGCACCAGCTCCCGGACGGCGAAGGGCAGGCCCGCGCCGTCGGCCGCCGCGCGCCGGACGAGCACAGGGCTCACCTCTTCGGGCGCGACGCCCAGTTCGGCCGCCAGCAGCCGGCGGACCGCCGAGTGGCCGAGCGGGGCGAGGTCGACGACGGCGGCGAGGCCGTCCTGCCGGGCGCGGGCGGCGAGAGCGTGCGCCCCACAGGGTTCCCGGCCGACGGTGAGCAGCAGCACGACGGGCAACTGCCCCAGGTTGTCGAGGAGGTATTCGACGACGGCGAGGGTGCCGGGGTCGGCCTCGTGCAGGTCGTCCAGGACCAGCAGACAGCCGCGCCGCCGCCCGACGACCGCGATCAGCCGCAGCACCGCCTCGGCGACCGGCAACGGCGACACGGCGGGGGCGGCCGGGGCGGCCGGGTCCGCCAGGTCCGTAGCGTCGGCGGGGTCCATCGTCGCGATCTGGCCCATCGCGCCCATCGCGCCCACCGGCCCCATCGCGCCCACCGGCTCCATCGAGCCCATCGGGTCCAACGCGTCCATCGGGTCCAACGCGTCCATCGGACCCATCGGTTCCGCCGGTCCGGCGAGGAGCCGGGCCAGGACCGCTCCGTAACGGCCGAGTTCGGCACGCGCGGGCTCGGGATCGGGCCCGGGTCCGTGCCCGGACCCGGGCTCGGCCCGGCAGAGCGCGAGCAGCGCCTCCACCAGCGGCCGGTACGGGACGGCCGGGCCGACGGTGCCCGCGCGGCCCCGGGCGGTGACCATGCCGGCCGCGCGGGCGGCGGCGAGCGCCTCGGTGGCGAACCGGGTCTTGCCGACCCCCGGTTCGCCGGTGACGACGACCGCCCCGCCCCGGCCGCCGCGGGCCGCCGCGAGGGCGGCCGTGACGCGTTCCGTCTCGGGCCCCCGGCCCACGAACGGCCCCTCGTCGTGCGGGACGCGGTCCCGGGCCGGGGCGGTACAGGCGCAGGGGTTCGTCATCTGCCTCTCCTTTGGGCGTGGGGGAGGAGGAGGGCGGCGGACGGGGCGACGGCCGCGTGCGCCGGGCTCTTGACGATAGGAAGCGGGCGGGTGCCCCCAGCAGCCCGCCGTTTGGGGGGCTTGCGGGGGCTCCGCCCGTGGTCAGGACCCGTCGATGCGGTCCTCGCGGACCCGCTCGGCGAGGTCGATCTTCGTGTAGGCGGGGCGGCCCGCCTGCTGGTATTTGGCCTTCACCCGGTCCAGGTAGTCCTTGGCGGTGTGCACGGTGATCCCGGCGCGGCGGGCGGCCGACTTCAGGGTCATCCCGGAGGCGTAATCGACCAGGACCTGACGTTCTCTCGGCGAGAGCCTCGGCCGCGCCGGGCCGTCGTCGTGCGCGCAGGCGAAGGCCAGTTCGGGGGAGTGGGCGCCGTGTCCGGCCGCCACGTCCTTGATCGCGGCGACCAGCGTCGGCAGGTCGTTGTCCTTGGTGAGGTAGCCGTCGGCCCCGGCCCGCAGCGCCTCGATGACCCGGGCGCGGTCCGGGACGGTGCTGATCACCAGGACCCGGCTGCCGGAGCGCAGCACCCGCCGGATGTTGTCGGCGGGCGCGGAGCCGTCCCGGAGCAGCAGGTCCAGCAGGACGACGTCGGGCGGCCCGGGCGGCCCGGGAGGCCCGGCCGGTCCGGCGAGCAGCTCCCCGACGGTCGCCGCCATCGCGAGCACCCGCAGTTCGGGGACCCCGCCGAGCCAGGACCGCATCCCGTCGAGGAGCATCCGGTCGTCGTCGACGACACCGACGGTGATCACCCGGGCCATCTCAGCTCCACCCGTACGCCCTCGCCGGGGGCGGTGTCGACGGTGGCGCGCCCGCCGACCTCGGCCATCCGCTCGCGCACCGAGCGGCGCAGCCCGAGTCCCGGCGGCGCGGCGCCGGGGTCGAAGCCGGGCCCCCGGTCGACGACGGTGACGACGGCGCCGCCGGGCCCGTCGGGGGCGGCGGTCGCGGTGAGCCAGGCGTGTCCGGTCCCGGCGTGCCGCCGTACGTTGTTGAGGGCCTCGCGGGCGGCGTCGGCGAAGGCGGCGGCGACCTCGGGCGGCACCGGGGGCAGCGCGTGGTACTGGGCGGTGACCCGCAGCCGCAGGCTCTCGGCGGAGCCGACGGCCTCCTCCAGGGCGGCGCCCAGCTCCGGGTGGTGCGTCTCGTCGGCGGTCTGCTGGATCAGCCGGCGCAGATAGGCGGCCTCCTTGGCGCACCGCTCCCGCACCTCGGGCGCGTTGGCGTCGATGCCGCCGGCGGCGAGGGCGGTGAGGGTGGCCAGGACGGTGTCGTGCAGCGCCCGGTGGTGCTGGAGGCGTTCGGCGTACCGGGCCTTCTGGGTCTCGGCGGCGAGCGCGCGGGCGTTGGCCTCGTCGAGCATCCGGCCCTGGCGGCGCAGGTACCACCAGAAGACCCAGGTCATCACGGCCGAGGAGAGCAGCGAGTTGACGTGCCCGCCGAGGACGGCCCGGCTGGCGCCCACCAGTTCGTAGCCGATGAGATGGGTCACGACGAGCAGGACCAGCGCGGTGAGCGCCTGGAGCCGGGGGAGCGCCACGGACACCACGCCGCTGGAGGAGCCGCCGAGCAGCATGGCCCAGCCGAGCGCGGGGGTCTCGCGGACGCCGCCCCAGGCGTACAGCGCGAAGGGCAGCAGACAGCCGACGACCAGGACGTCGGCCCAGACGTGCCGGGGGTCGAACCAGCCGCGGCCGAGCGCCGCGCCGAAGAGCAGCAGGCTCAGCCCGAGGGCGGCGGCGAGCCCGAGGAACTGCACGGGGTGGCCCTGCCGGTGCTGGGCGACGGCGGCGACGCCGACGGTGAGGTGGCTCGCCCGGTAGAGCAGGGTGGCCAGAATGAGGAAGGACTGCGCGCGTTGGAGGCCGGATCCCGCCACGGTCGAGTGCCGTAACGCCCGTAATCGATCCCCCACCATGGACCCCACCTGCACGACCACGCCCTTCCGCGCCCGAATCCGCCCCATGGCCGCATTCTGCCGGAGCGAGAACCGGCCGACAGGGGGTCCCCCGGCCGTTTTGCGCGGACGGTGAAGAGGCTGTGGGGGCTCTGTGCGCGGGGGCGAAGGCCCCGGCGGCGGCGCAGCGGGCCACGCACCTCCGAGGCCGCGCACCACCCAGCCCGCGCACCACCCAGCCCGCGCACCACCCAGCCCGCGCACCACCCAGCCCGCGCGTCTCCGAGCCCACGCGCCGCCGAGGCCGCACGCGAAGGGGCCCGCCGGAACGTCCGGCGGGCCCCTCCCCGTACGACGCGCGGTCTACGACCGGCTGACCGTCAGCTCGTAGAGCGAATAGCCCCACTGCGTCCCGCGCTTGACCCCCTGCACCCGCACGTAGCGGGCCGGCTGGGAGGCGAACTCGGCCGTGTCGTAGCCGCCGTCACCGGCCTCCGTGGACCAGGCGCTCTTCCAGTTCGCGCCGTCCTCGGACAGCTCGATCCGGTACGCCCGCCCGTAGGCCGACTCCCAGTCGAGGGTGACCCGGCCGACCCGGCGCACCTCGCCCAGGTCCACCTGGAGCCACTGGTCGTCCGACCACTCGCTGGCCCAGCGGGTCCCGGTGTCGCCGTCGACGGTGTGCGCGGGGGAGAAGTTGACGAAGGGGTTCCACCACTGGGTGGTGGAGGCCGAGGCCGGCCGGCCCGCCGCCAGGTTGACGCCGAGCTCGTGCTTCTCGGTCTTCTTCCAGGTGGTCAGGTACGTCTCCGCGCCCCGCGACAGCTCGTCCACGACCCCGGGGCCGCCCGGGGTGAGCCGGATCTGCTCGACCCAGTCGGGCACCAGGCCGTTGTGCGCGGCGCCGTCGAGGTTGAGGTCCCAGGTGCGCTCGCCGGTGACCTGCCGGTCGATGACCGAGCCGCCGTCGAAGCTGCGGAAGGGGTACTTCACCGCGTTCGGGGCGTCCGCCCCGACCGGGCCCGGCCAGCCGCCGACGCCGTTCATGTCGGTGCCGTAGCCGAGGCCGACCCCGTACTTCTGGCGCAGCGCCGCCTTCTGCGCGGCCTCGCCGATGAAGCCCTGGGCGTTGTGCATGTACTCGGCGACGAAGCCGCCGAGCCGGTAGACCCGCTCGGTCCAGTCCAGGTCCATCCAGCTGTGGCTGGAGATGACGCCCGGGTACTCCTCGGCCTCCAGCATGTCCAGCGCCCGCCCGGCCGCCTTCACGCTCATGTGGTCGAGCTCCAGCATCATGCCGCGCTGCATCATGCCCTTCAGCGCGTACTCGCCGAGTCTGGTGAGCCCGCGCGTATTGCACTTGGCGTCCGAGGCGTACGAGGGGACGCTCACCCCGGCCGGCAGCTTCTCGGCCATCGCGGCGGGCGCCACCAGGCCGATCGGGTTGTCCTGCTGCGGACCCGCGCACTTCTCGGTGGTCCAGAAGGTGCCGGTGGACAGGAACTGCCCGATGTTCACGGCCACCCCGGTGGTGCCGCTGTCGAAGCGCACCCCGCAGAGCGCGTTGTCGAACTTGTGGCACAGGAACATGCTGCGCACGCCGAGCCCGTACAGCTCGTCGAGGCCCTTGTCGATGTCCGCCTTGCCGCACTGGGCGACGTCCAGGATCTGCTTGCAGCCGAAGGGCTCCGAGGTCTCGACGCCGAGCACGACCGCGAGCTTGCCCTGCTCGATGACCGAGCGGGCCTGGGCGGAGTCGAGGACGATGCGGAACCAGCCCTTGCCGGGGCCGCCGTACATCTTGTCGATGTACGCCTGCATCTCGTACGACTTGCGGGCCTCCAGGCGGATCGCGTCCATCTCGTCGCAGCCGCGGTCGCGGGGCAGCAGCGAGCAGATCAGCCCGTTGGTGACCAGGTCGTTGACGAGCACCCGCTGGCCGCCGCGCCAGGCCCGCTCGACCCAGGCGTAGTAGTTCTGCTGGTGGCTCAGCGAGTTGTTGGCGGGCCAGTCCTTGAAGGTGGGCCAGCCGACCGGGTCGTGCTTGCCGTTGTCACCGCCGGTCAGGTGCTCGAAGATGGCGCCGGAACCGTCCGGGTAGTGCTCCGGGCAGTCCTTGAGCGCGTCGGCGGCACCCGCCTCCGAGAAGGTCTGGCCGCAGATCATCCGGCCGCCGAAGCCCTCGTTGGACATCAGGTGGTTGTGCGCGTCGATGAAGCCGCGCACCTTGCCCTGGGCGTCGGTGCCCTTGAAGGGGGCGCCCGTCACGTTGATCTGGGAGTCGGGGGCGGGCCGCGCGGTGGGTTCCCACCACGAACCGGCGTCGGCCGCGGGGACCGGCCCCGCACCGAAGACGACGGTGGCCAGGGCGATGAGCAGCGAGGCGAGGGCGAACCGCCCGCCCGCTCGGCGCTTTGTTGGTCGATTCATGGTCAGCGATGCCTTCGGTCATGGGGGTGTACCGGGCTGGGCCGCCGGATGTTTCTTGCGGTAACAGCGACTGGCCAGAGGATCGCGAGGATCGCCGAGTGAGTCAATAGTCCGGGTCAAATGACCTGTTGACGGAAGATCAGTCCCCGATCAGCGCCACCAGCTGGTCGGCGGTCGCGTCCAGCAGCGCCGCCGCGGTCCGCTCGTCGCCCAGCACCAGGTACTGCAGGGTCAGCCCGTCGATCATCGCCGCGAGCAGGTGCGCGAGCAGCCGCATCGGCACCCTCGGCTCGACCTCGCACACCGCGCAGACCTGCTCTATCAAGGTGGTCCCCGAGGCCACGTACTGCTCGTACTGCGCCCGCGCCAGATGCTCGAAGCCCTCCTCGCGCAGCGCGTACTGGGTCAGCTCGTACGTCAGCATGTGCTCGGCCGGGTGGGCGGCGACGTGCTCCCAGTACGTGCCGAGGGCGCCCCGGACCGTCTCGCGCAGCGTCCCCTTCGGCTCGACCGCCGACATCACCCGGGCCACGTAGTGGTCGGTGATCGACTCGATCGCCGCCTCCAGCAGGGCCTGCTTGGAGTCGAAGCAGTAGTGGAAGACGCTCAGCGAGACACCCGCCTCGGCGCAGATCGACCGGGTCGTCGTCCGGGCGACGCCGTCCCTGGCCATCGCCCGCACCGCCGCCTCGACCAGCTGCCGGCGCCGTTCCGCCGACGGCATCCGCGCCATGGTTCCTCCTCGTGATCGGAGCGGACAGGGTAACCGCCGCACCCCCGGCCTCAGGCGCGCCACCAGGGCTCGCGGACCACCTCGTCCGGGTCGGAGGCGCAGCGGGACCCGTTGACGACCCCGCCGTCCGCGACGTCCCAGCCGACCACGCCGTCGCCCTGCCGCTCGAACTCGATCAGGCGCGCCCGCGAGACGCCGGAACCGGTGTCCACGTCGCACCGCACGGTCCCGGCCCAGGACCGCCCGTCGAGCGCGGCGGCCAGCGCGAGCACCGGCAGGACGAGCAGGGTGAGCAGCAGGCCGGTGCCCCAGACCAGGTCGGCGGTCCGGTGCAGCGGCCCGGCGGCACGGCTCCGCCGGTGGCCGCCCGCGTACCGCCCGGACCGGTGGTCGGCCAGCACACCGAGGCGCAGCAGATACCCGGCGATCCCGGCGGTCAGGCCCCAGTCCCATCCGTTGAGCGCGCCGATCACGAGCCCGAGCGCGGCGGGCACGATCGCCGCCGAGGCCGCGGTGGCGGCTGCCGTCCGTCCGGGGTGGGCGGGTCCGCGCCCGCGCTCGCCGAGGTACAGGTAGAAGGCGCGGGCGGCGGTGACCCCGAGCACGGTGGAGAGCAGCGGCTCGAAGAGGAACATGCCGCTCATGATGTCGAGCCAGTTCTTCGGCCCCATGGTGTCCAGCGCCTCGCGGGCGGCCTCGCCGCCGCCGAGCGTCCAGGACAGCTTGAGTACGGGGACGGCGCACAGGGCCGCCGTCAGCATCGCGCGCTCCGCGCCGGACCGCTCGCCCTCGCTCACGGGCCGAGCGTAGGCGCCGCACGCCGGCGGGCCCCGGACCGACACCTTCGTGAACTCGTGGGAACTCACAGGTGCACAGGTCTTGTCAGTGCAATTTCACATTACTATGTTACAGCTCACATGGTGACGGTACTCCGTCAAGTTCCTTGTGTGCCAGGGACTTTCCAGCCGTGTGACCCCCACTTTCCGTCCGACTTGGAGTCCCCAGGTGAACCAGCACAAGGCCGTGCGTTCCACCCTCCTCGCCACCGCGATCGCGGTGACCCTCGTCGCCTCCGCGGGCCAGGCAGTCGGCAGCCCGGCCCCCCAGCGCCCGGCAGCCGTGCCCGCCTCCCTCGCCGCCGCCCCCGCCCCCGCGGCGAACCCCTTCGACGAGGTCGACCACCTCGCCGACGCGAAGCCCCACAAGCCCGCCCCGGCCCCCGCCCCGGGCGGCGCCCCCGAGGCCCGCGTCCCGGGCGCGGCGAAGAGCACCGCGAAGGCCACCGCCGCCACGGCCCGCACCGCCGAGGCCCCCACCCTCGCCAGTGGCGTGCCCTGCACCCTGGACGGCATCACCCGCCTGTCGCCCGAGCAGTTCGCCGACTTCCTCGCGGACAAGGCCGTCACCGCCGACGTCTGCCTGCGCGGCCTCATCTGGACCTGGGACGCCCGCCTGGCCCCCGTCATGTCGGACGCCCACGTCCAGGCGGTCTCCCGCCGCATCTCGTCCCTCGCGGCGAACCACGACGGCACGAACTCCTCGAACCTGGAGGAGATGTTCACGTACCTCCACGCGGTCGTGTACCACGACTTCTCGCGCTCCGAGATCGACGTGACGGACGCCCCGACCGTCGACGCCATGCGCCGGGCGATAGCCGACTTCGGCAACGCCGCCCGCACCTTCGACGTCACCGCCGCCAACGCCCGCACCCTGCGCGAGGCCCTCTACGCGGCCAGCGGCCCGGGGCTGCGCCAGTACCAGCTCGGCCTGATCCCCCGGGTGCTCGCCACCATGGACCCGGCGCACACCGCGACCAACAAGGACGCGAACTGGGCGGGCGCCGCGCTCGCCGCCCTGTCCACCAACTACCTGGGCGTCTACCCGGGCAACCAGGACGCGGCCTTCCAGGCCGCCGCGAAGGCCGACCCCGCCTACCGGGCCGCCTTCAAGGCGTTCGCCGGCTACACCCACCTCAAGGGCACGGCCAACTCCTGGGTGGTCCGCGACGCGCTCAGCGAGTACGGCCGCTTCGGCCAGATCGACGGCCTGAAGGACTCCATCTCCGCCGACCTCGGGGGCCTCCTCGGCTCCGTCGAGTCCGCCTTCGGCTACGGCAGCCCCCAGTGGGCCTCCCTCGTCTCCTGGCTGAACTACTACAACGCCTGCGCGCCCTACGGCGTCTGCAAGGCCGACATCGAGAAGAAGCTCTTCCCCAACACGTACACGTACGACAACGGCGGCATCAAGGTCCGCACCGCCCTGGACCGGGCCACCGTCGACCAGCTCTACTACGCCAGCAAGCAGGTCAAGTCGCAGTTCCACCGCGTGCTCGGCACCGACCAGCCGCTCGCGGGCGACACCAACAGCACCCTCAACATCGTCCTGTACGCGTCCCGTTCCGACTACGAGGTCTACCACCCGGTCCTGACCGGCTACAGCACCAACAACGGCGGCATCTACATCGAGAACGGCGCCACCTTCTACACGTACCAGCGCCGCGTCCCGCAGGACTCCAGCCTGACCCTGGAAGAGCTGTTCCGGCACGAGTACACCCACTACCTGAACGGCCGCTGGGCGGTCCCCGGCACCTTCGGCCAGGGCCCCTGGTACCAGAACGACCGCACCACCGCCATGGACGAGGGCACCGCCGAGTTCTTCGACGGTGCCACCCGCGACAACGGCATCGCCGTCCGCAAGTCCCTGGTCCGCGGCATCATCAACGACACCGCGGGCGGCGGCCCCCGCATGAGCGTCCGCCAGCTCCTGCACGCCACCTACGACGGCGACGGCTTCCGCTTCTACAACTACGCGGGCACGTTCTTCGAGTTCCTGTGGACCGAGCGCCCGTCCCTGCTGCGCGAGATGTACACGAACCTGCGCGCCAACGACGTGGCCGGCTACGACGCCTGGCGCGAGCGCCTGAGCGCCGACCCGGGCCTCCAGGCGGCCTACGACCGCTTCCTGGACACCCAGATCGCCCAGGTCGACAAGCTCTACGTGCCGAACACCACCTTCACCGCCAACGACCAGCTCCGCGACACGTCCGCCTCGTCCGTCCGGGCGGCGTTCTCCACCGCCACGTACAACAACCCCGACTGCGTGGAGAACGGCGACCCCGGCAAGAAGCGCTTCGTCTGTACGGGCCGGATCACGGCCAACCTGAAGGACGCGGGCAGCCAGGACCAGGTCTTCAAGGACATGTCGGAGACGGTCGACTACTTCATCCTCGACCGGGCCGGCGCGGCCTCGAACAACCTGGCCGACATGAACTGCTCCTTCGGCCCGGTGGACATCTGGTCCAACCGGGTGGCGGGCACCTCCTCGTTCACCTGCGAAGGCCCGCTCCGCACCTGATCGCGCAACCCACCGCTGCCCAGGCCCGGAAGGGTCTGGGCAGCACCTAAAGAATGTGACATATTACTGCCGTGCCCAAGAGACACTCCCTGGACGTCGTGATCATCGGTGCCGGCGTGGTCGGAGCAGCCTGCGCCTACTACGCGGCCCGCGCCGGCCTCTCCGTCGCCGTAGTCGACCGCGGTCCCGTCGCGGGCGGCACCACGGGTGCGGGGGAAGGAAACCTGCTCGTCTCCGACAAGGAGGCGGGCCCCGAGCTCGACCTCGCGCTGCTGTCCACAAGACTGTGGCACGAGCTGGCCGGCGAACTGCCGGACACCGAGTACGAGCCGAAGGGCGGTCTCGTCGTGGCGCACGACGAGACCACCCTGAAGGCCCTCCGCGCCTACGCGGAGGCACAACGGACAGCAGGCGTGAGGAACACCGAGGTCCCCGCCGACACCCTCCACACCTACGAGCCGCACCTGGCCCCGGACCTGGCGGGCGCCTTCCACTACCCCCAGGACGCACAGGTCCAGCCGGCGAAGGCGGCGGCCCGCCTCCTGGAAGCGTCGAAGGCGACAACGTACCTGGGCGAACAGGTAACAGAAATCCTCGTGGACCCCGCCAACAGCATCCGGGGCATCCGCACACCCCGCCGGGACCTGCTGGCCCCGGCCGTGGTGAACGCGGCGGGCACATGGGGCGGCGAGATGGCGGCCCTGGCGGGCACCACGCTCCCGGTCCTGCCCCGCAAGGGCTTCGTCCTGGTGACGGAGCCGCTGCCGAGGGTGGTGCGCCACAAGGTGTACGCGGCGGACTACGTGGCGGACGTGGCCAGCGACGCGGCGTCGCTCCAGTCGTCCGCGGTGGTGGAGGGCACCCCGGCGGGCCCGGTCCTGATCGGCGCGACCAGGGAACGGGTCGGCTTCGACCGCACCCTCTCCACCGAGGCCCTCAGGCGCCTGGCGACCCAGGCGCGAGCGCTCTTCCCGTTCCTGGCCGACGTCGAGGTCCAGCGCGTCTACCACGGCTTCCGCCCGTACCTCCCGGACCACCTGCCGGCGATCGGCGCGGACCCGAGGGTCCCGGGCCTCTACCACGCCTGCGGCCACGAGGGCGCGGGCATCGGCCTGGCCCCGGCGACGGCAAGCCTGATAGCGGCGCAACTCACCGGCCGGGAGCCCCTGCTGGACCCGGCCCCGTTCCGCCCGGACCGCCCGTTCCCGGACGAGGTGTGAGGCGCCCCACCGGCGGGAGTGGGGGAGGCTGCGGGGGCGGCGTCGGGGACGTCAAGCGTGATTTGTGGCGCGGAACCAGCACGGCCACGCATCCAGGGCCAGGACCGCGCCGTAAATCATGCAGTCCCGGACGCCGCCCCCGCAGCCTCCCCCACGCCCCCACCCACGGAGCACCGAGATGACCACCCCGCGCGACCTGGTGGGCGGCACGCCCCCCACCCCGCACACCGTCACCTTCGACGGCCGCGAACTCCCCGCGGAAGAGGGCCAGACCATCGCCGCGGTCCTCTGGGCCGCGGGGATCATGTCCTGGCGCACGACCAGGGGAAAGAACGCGCCGAGGGGTGTGTTCTGCGGCATCGGCCAGTGCTTCGACTGCCTGGTCACCGTCAACGGCGAGCCCAACCGCAGGGCCTGCCTCGTCCCGGCGAACCCGGACGACTCGATCACCACCCAGGAGGGAACCGGCCGTGCCGAACTCGGCTGCTGATCTGGCGATCGTCGGGGCGGGCCCCGCGGGCCTCGCCGCCGCCGTGACCGCCGCGGAGCTGGGCCTGACGGTGGTCCTCCTGGACGCGGCGAGCCGCCCCGGCGGGCAGTTCTACCGCAGCCCCGCCCCGGGCCTGCGCGCCGAACGCCCGCAGGCGCTGCACCACGACTGGCAGGCGTTCGCGACCCGCGAGAAGCGCCTCCGTGACTCGGGGGTCGAGCACCTCGCGGAGACCCACGTGTGGACGGTCCTGCCGAACAACGAGGGCTGGACGCTGCACGCCCGCACCCAGGCGGACGCCCCGGTCACGGTGCACGCGCGCACGGTCCTGCTGGCCACCGGGGCCTACGAGCGCCAACTCCCCTTCCCGGGCTGGACGCTGCCCGGCGTGGTCGGCGCGGGCGGCGCCCAGGCGATGCTGAAGAGCGGCCTGGTGCTCCCGGGCCGCCGCGTCGTAGTGGCGGGCAGCGGCCCGCTGCTGCTCGCGGTGGCGGCGACCCTGGCGTCGGCGGGCGCCCGCGTCCCGGCGGTCGTGGAGGCGGGGGCGTACACGGGCTACGCCCGCAGCACCGCCACCCTCCTGCGCAACCCGGCGAAGCTGTTCGAGGGCGCCCGCTACGGCGCCGCCCTGGCCCGCCACCACGTGCGCCCGCTCACCCGGCACGCGGTGGTCGAGGCGCACGGCACGGCCCGCGTGGAGGCGGTGACGGTCGCCCGCCTGGACCGCGACTGGCGCCCCGTACCGGGCACCGCCCGCCGCATCCCGTGCGACGCGCTCGCGGTGGGCCACGGCCTGGTCCCGGAGCTGTCGCTGGCGACGAGCCTGGGCTGCGCGACCCGGACGGCGACGGACGGCACGGTGGCGCTGGCCCTGACGCGGGACCAGCGCACCTCGGTCCCGGGCCTGTGGGCGGCGGGCGAGACGGGCGGCGTGGGCGGCGCCCAACTGGCCATAACAGAAGGCGAACTGGCGGCGCACACGATCGCGGCGAGCCTGGGCCGACAGGCGGACGGCGAAGAGACGGCCCGCCTGCACCGCACGAGGGACCGCCTGCGGTCCTTCGCGGACGCGATGGGCGCGGCGCACCGCCCCGGCGAGGGCTGGACGGAGTGGCTGCGCGAGACCACGGACGTGTGCCGCTGCGAGGAGGTGACGGCACGTGAGATCCGAGAGGCGACAACGGAGTTGGGCGCGTCGGATCCCCGTACGGTGAAGCTCCTGACCCGGGCCGGCATGGGCTGGTGCCAGGGCAGGATGTGCGGCCCGGCGGTGGCGGCGCTGTGCGGCGGGGGCGCGTCCCCGGACCGCCGCCCGCTGGCGTGCCCGGTCCCGCTCCGGCACCTGACGGAGCTCCCCACCGACCCGGCCTGATCAGGCGGAACGGATTGCCCGCACCCTCTTGTGGGCACCCCACACCCGTCAGTAAAATGTCACACACTACAAAGGAGAAAAGAATGACCGAGAACAACACCAACACCACCCCCACCACCGGCACCTGGACCCCCACCCGCCCCTGGCGAGGCATCATGGTCGCCACGGCCCTCCCCCTGCGCGAGGACCGCTCCGTGGACTTCGACACTTACGGGGCCCACGTCCGCTGGCTCATCGACAACGGCTGCGACGGCGTCGTCCCCAACGGCTCGCTCGGCGAGTACCAGACCCTGACCGACGAGGAGCGCGCCCAGGTCGTCCGCACCGCGGTCGAGGCGGCGGGCGACGGCGCGCGGGTGATGCCGGGCGTCGCCGCGTACGGCAGCGCCGAGTCCCGCCGCTGGGCCGAGCAGGCGGCCGAGGCGGGCGCCGGTTCGGTCCTGCTCCTCCCGCCGAACGCGTTCCGCGCCGACGAGGAGGCCGTCCGCGCCCACTACGCGGACGTCGCGAAGGCCGGCCTGCCGATCGTCGCGTACAACAACCCGATCGACACCAAGGTGGACCTGACCCCCCGCCTGCTCTCCCGGCTGCACGCCGACGGCACGATCGTGGCCGTCAAGGAGTTCAGCGGCGACGTCCGACGCGCCTACGAGATCGCCGAACTGGCCCCGGAGCTCGACCTGCTGATCGGCGCCGACGACGTGCTCCTGGAGCTGGCGCTGGCCGGCGCGGTCGGCTGGATCGCCGGCTACCCGAACGCGTTCCCGGCGTCGTGCGCCGAGCTCTACCACGCCGCCGTCCAGGGCGACCTGACGACCGCGCTGCCGCTCTACAAGTCGCTGCACTCGCTGCTCCGCTGGGACTCGAAGACCGAGTTCGTGCAGGCGATCAAGCTGTCGATGGACCTGGCGGGCCGCCCCGGCGGCGCCACCCGCCCGCCCCGCCACCCCCTCGCGGGCGAGACCCTGACGGCCGTACGCTCCGCGACGGAAAAGGCGATCGCTGAAGGCCACCGCTAAAAACCAAAGGCACCAGCCAAGGCAAAGCGCAGAAAGCCAAAGCGCAAGAAACAAGGCGCAACAAGGGCGAAAGCGCAACAAGGGCAAAAGCGCAACCGAAGCGAATCCGCCGGCCCATCACCGACCGAGGGGAACCATGCGCACCACTCACGTCTACCACGCGGTCAACTCCCACACCGAGGGAATGCCGACCCGCGTGATCACCGGGGGAGTCGGGGTGATCCCCGGCGCCACCATGGCCGAGAAGCGCGTCCACTTCATCGAGCACCTGGACCACCTGCGCACCCTGCTCATGCTGGAACCGCGCGGCCACGCGGCGATGAGCGGCGCCATCCTCCAGCCGCCGACCCGCCCGGACGCCGACTACGGCGTCCTGTTCATCGAGGTGTCGGGCCTGCTCCCGATGTGCGGCCACGGCACCATCGGCGTGGCCACCGTCCTGGTCGAGACGGGCATGGTCCCGGTCACCGAGCCGGTGACCACGGTCCGCCTGGACACCCCGGCCGGACTCGTCAGCGTGGACGTACAGGTGGAGGACGGGGCGGCCCGCTCCGTCACCCTCACCAACGTCCCCGCCTTCAGCGCCGGACTCGACCTCAAGACCGAGGTCCCCGGCTTCGGCACGGTCACCTACGACCTCGCCTACGGCGGCAACTTCTACGCCTTCGTGGAACTCGACGCGATCGGCCTGCCCTTCGACCGCGACCGCAAGGAAGACCTGCTGGCCTTCGGCCTGGCCCTCATGGACGCGATCAACGCGGGCCCGGACCGCCCGGTCCACCCGGAGGACCCCCGGCAGGGCGGCGTGAAGCACGTCTACCTCGCCGCCCCCGGCTCGGACGCCAGCCGCTCGCGGCACGCGATGGCGATCCACCCGGGCTGGTTCGACCGCTCCCCGTGCGGTACGGGCACCAGCGCGCGGATGGCCCAGCTGCACGCGCGCGGACTCCTGTCCCCGGAGCGGGACTTCGTCAACGAGTCCTTCATCGGCACGGAGTTCACCGGCCGGATCGTCGGCGAGACCACGGTCGGCGGCCTCCCGGCGATCGTGCCGACGGTCACCGGCCGGGCCTGGATCACCGGCACGGGCCAGTACTTCCTGGACCCGACGGACCCGTTCCCCGCGGGATTCCTGCTGTGAGCTCCACGGAGGTGCGGACCACCGACTACCACACGGCCGGCGAACCGTTCCGGATCGTCGACCTGGCCGCCGCCGGCCTGCCGCCGCTGCCGGGCGACACGGTCGCCGAGCGCCGGGCCACCCTCCTCGGCCCGGGCGGCGACGGCACGGCGCCCCGGCCCGGCCCGCTGGACGGGCTGCGCCGGCTGCTCGTCCAGGAGCCCCGCGGCCACGCGGGCATGTACGGCGGCTTCGTCGTGCCCCCGGACGACGACGGGGCCCACCTGGGCGTCCTGTTCTGGCACAAGGACGGCTACTCGACCGCCTGCGGCCACGGCACGATGGCGCTCGGCGCCTGGGCCGTGGACTCGGGCCTGGTCCCCGTCCCCGAGGACCGGGGGGCGGGCCGGGACGTCGAGGTGCGGATCGACGTCCCGTCGGGCCGGGTCGCCGCGACCGTCCACCGCGCGGGAGGCCGCACCACCGGCGTCACCTTCCGCAACGTCCCGGCCCAGGTGACTGCCCGGTCCGTCGAGGTGGCCACGGCCCTCGGCACCGTCCGGGTCGACATCGCGCACGCCGGCGCCTGCTACGCCTCGGTCGCCGCCGCCGCGCTCGGCCTGCGCGTGGACCGCGCCGACCTGCCCGCGCTGGTGGCCGCCGGCCGGGAGATCCGCGCCGCGCTTTCCGGCCACCCGGCGACCCGCCACCCGGGCCGGCCGTTGCTGTCCGGGGTGTACGGGGTGATCCTGTACGAGGAGCTGCCGGACACCCCGGCCGGGCCGAGCCAGCGGAACGTCACCGTCTTCGCCGACGGCCAGATCGACCGCTCGCCCTGCGGCTCCGGCACCTCCGCGCGGCTCGCCCTCCTCGCCGACGAGGGCCGCCTGAAGGAGGGCGACACACTGACCCACGAGTCGGTCGTGGGCACGGTCTTCACCGGCCGGATCGCCCCGGGCGGCGCCACACCGGAAGGACTGGTCACCACCGTGACGGGCACCGCGCACCGCACCGGCGAGCACCTCTTCACGCTCGACCCGTACGACCTCATCGGCTCGGGGTTCGCCCTGTGACCGCCACCCCGCGGGGCTCCGGCGCCCCGCTCTGGATCGACGCCGAGGCCGTGGCCCGGCTGGCGTCGCCGAACGCGGCGGTCGACGCGCTCGCGGACACGCTCCGCGAGGGCCTCGACCCGGAGTCCGGCCCGCAGCGCACCTCGACCCCGGTGCCCGCCGGCGAGGTGCTGCTGATGCCCGCCGCCTCGGACGCCTGGGCGGGGGTCAAGGTCGTCGGCATCGCCCCCGGCAACCCGGCCCTCGGGCTGCCCCGGATCACCGGCGGCTACCTCCTCCTGGACGGCGCCTCGCTGCTCCCGGTGGCGCTGCTCGACGGCATCGCGCTCACCTCGCTGCGCACCCCGGCGGTCTCCGCCCTGGCGGTCCGTCACCTCACCCCCGCGGACCGGCCGCTGAGCCTCGTGCTGTTCGGCTCGGGCCCGCAGGCGTACGCGCACCTGGACGTGCTGTCCGAGGTGCGGGAGCTCGCCGAGGTGGTGGTCGTCGCCCGGAACCCGGAGCGGGCGGCGGCGCTGGCCCGGCACGCCGAGGCGCTGGGCGTGCCGAAGGTCCGTACGGGCACGGCGGAGGACGTGGCGGAGGCGGACCTGGTGGTCTGCTGCACCACGGCCCGCGAGCCGCTGTTCGACGGCCGGCTGGTGCGCCCCGGGGCCACCGTCGTGGCGGTCGGCTCGCACGAGCCGGACGCCCGGGAGGTCGACACGGCGCTGGTCCGCCGGGCCGAGGTGTACGTCGAGTCGCGGACGGCGGCGCTGCGCGAGGCGGGGGACCTGCTGATCCCCGAGGCCGAGGGCGCGATCGGCCCCGGGCACATCGCGGGCACGCTGGCCGACCTGGTGGCGGGGCGCGGCCCGGCGGACCCGGCGGCGCCGCGCTTCTTCAAGAGCGTCGGCATGGCCTGGGAGGACCTGGCGATCGCGGTGGCCGTGTACAAGGCGGCGCGAACGGAGACGGGCCCGGAAGGAAACCCGGAGGTGCCCTGACCCTCGGCCCGCGAAACGTGACATTGTACGCTGTCCTCCTGCGAGTTCTCGGAGGAACAGCGTGGGTGACCTGAAGCAGCACAGTCTCATCAAGGCCCAGGAACGATTGCGTGACCAGGTCGGTCATGCCCTGAGGGCCGCCTTGATAGCGGGCGAACTACGGCCGGGAAGCATCTATTCGGCGCCCGGCCTCGCCGCCGAGCTCGGCGTCTCGGCGACACCCGTGCGCGAGGCCATGCTCGACCTCGCCCGCGAGGGCCTGGTCGAGCCGGTCCGCAACAAGGGCTTCCGGATCACCGAGGTCAGCGAGCGCGAGCTCGACCAGTGCACCGAGCTGCGGATGCTGATCGAGGTGCCGACGATCGGCCGGGTCACCGCCCTGGCCGCGCCCGAGCGGCTGGAGGAGCTGCGCCCGCTGGCGCAGGAGATCGTCACCAACGCCCGTGAGCACAACCTCATCGGCTATCTGGAGGCGGACCGGCTCTTCCACCTCACCCTCCTCGGCCTGGCCGGGAACGACCGGCTCGTGGAGACCGTGGGCGACCTGCGCAAGCGCTCCCGGCTGTACGGGCTGACCGGCCTGGACGAGGCCGGCAAGCTGGTCTCCTCGGCCGAGGAGCACCTGGAGCTCCTCGACCTGATGATCGCCGGGGACGTGCGGGGCGCGGAGGACTGCATGCACCGCCACCTGGGGCATGTGCGCTCGCTGTGGGCCGAGGCCCGCGACGAGCCGGTCGAGCGCCCCGCCGGGCGGCTGGGCCAGGTCCGCAAGGGCTGAGCGCTCGGCGCTCAGCGCACGCTCTGGCCGTACACGTGGTCGACGGACATCCGCATCAGGACCCGTCCGTCGGCCACCATCGCCGCCCGGTACTCCTCCCAGTCGGGGTGCTCGCCCGCGGCCAGCCGGTAGTAGTCCACCAGGGCCTCGACCTCCGGCCCGTGCGGGTCGGTGCCGGGGCCGGTGAGGGTGACCGTGCCCTCGGCGGTCGCCCAGGACCAGCCGTCGGCGCTGGTGACCTCCAGGGCCGCGCGCGGGTCGCGGCGCAGGTTCACCGTCTTGGCGCGGCCCTCGGTCATCGACACGTACAGCGTCTCGGTGGCGGGGTCGTAGAAGGGCATGACGGGGGAGAGCTGGGGGCGGCCGTCGGCCTTGATCGTGGCCAGGACACCGAGCCGGCTCTTCGTGAGCAGCTCGCGGGCATCGAAACGCGTGGTCGTCATGCCCGTTCCAAGTCCCGGACGCCCACGCTTTGTTCCCGGGCCTCCCGGGCTTCCCGGGTTTCCCCGGCGTCCGGAGCGTTCCGGATTCAGGCCCTCTTCACGACGCTCGACTTGAGCTGCATGGGGCCGAAGCCCTCGATCCGGCAGTCGATGTCGTGCCCGTCCACCCCGTCCACCAGCCGGATGTTGCGGACCTTGGTGCCGGCCTTGATGCCGCTCGGGTTGCCCTTGACCTTGAGGGTCTTCACGACCGTCACCGTGTCGCCGTCGGCGAGCACGTTGCCGACCGCGTCGCGGATCACCCGCTCCCTGTCGGCTGCGCCGGCGGCACCACCTTCATCGGCCGCCCCGGCCGCCCCGGCGGGCCACTCGTGGCCGCACTCGGGGCACACCAGCAGCGCGCCCGTCTCGTACGTGTAGGCGCCGGAGCACTCGGGGCAGGGGGGAAGCGTCTCGTTCACCCCGCGATCGTAGATGGCGATCCTGTTAATTGCGAAAATCTGCAATTACGCAATCAGCCGGTGTCGGCTACGCGATCGCCCGGCGCCGCCGCTCCCAGGCCCGAGTGCCCGCCAGCGACACGGCGGCACTGGCCAGCCCGAGCACCGCGCCCCCGGCCACGTCCCCCGGATAGTGGACGCCCGTGTGGACGCGCGAGTAGCCCACCGCAGAGGCCAGCAGGGACAGCGGGACCGCCGCGGGCGGCAGGCTGACGCCGACCGCCGTCGCGAAGGCCACCGCCGAGGCGGTGTGCCCGGACGGGAAGGAGGCCGAGCTCGGCATCGGCACATGCCGGTCCACGGTCACCCGAGCCGCCTCCCGGTCCGGGCGCGGGCGCCGCACCAGCCGCTTCCCCAGCAGGTTCGCCGAGGCCGAGGCCACCGCGACGGCCCCGAGCCCGGCCCACGCGGCGGTCCTGGCCCGGCCGCCCGCCAGGACGAGCGCCCCGGCCACCGCGAACGAGATCTTGGAGTGGTCGGCCGCGCCCGACAGCCGGCGCAGCCCCCGGTCCAGGGCCGGGGTCGGGGTGGCGGCGACCGCCGCGTACAGGGCGCCGTCGACCGCCCGCAGATCGGCGAGCACGGCCCGCGCCCCGGACCAGGGTCCGCACCGCCCCCCGGACCTCGGCGGGACGGCCGCCGCGGACTCAGCCGTCGTGTCGGTGGGCTCGGGCATGTTTCTCTCCTCCTCGGGGGCCGAAGGCCAGGACGACGATCCTGCCCCAGTTCAGCGGGGGTACGGGCGCCGGGGTACCGGGCCGGTCACGCGGGACGAGGACGCGCAGGGCGCGCGGCCGCAGGGTGCACACGACGGGGGTCGGCAGGGTCAGCGCCTCGCCGTCGACCGCCACCGGCAGGGTCTCCGCCGCCGCGGTGACCTCGACGCGGCGGGCGGTCAGGACGTTGAGCCCGGTCGACTGGGAGCCGCGCACCGCGAGCTCGGCGGCCTGCGCGGCGCCCTCCACCCGCACCGCGATGACACCCAGCTCGCCCCGGTCGAGGCGCGGGCGCCGCCCGCCGCCGAGCGGGTCGGGCGAGACGTACGGGTTGTTGCTGACCAGCAGCGCCTGCTGGTCCCGCAGCGCGGTGCCGTCGGCCTCGGCGTCCAGGCGCGCGCCGTCCTCGCCGGTCAGCAGGTCGGGCATCGCCTCCAGGGCCGTGCCCGCCTTCGCGTCCCGGTACTCCGGGCGCTGCACCACGTCCGCGTACACCCCGAAGGACACCGTGTTCACGAACGGGCGCCCGGCCACGTCGCCGAGGTCCACCCGCAGCTCCTCGCCGTCCGTCAGGGCGTCCAGGCAGCGGGCCGGGTCGGTGCGGTCGAGCCCCAGGTCCATCGCGAAGTGGTTGCGGGTCCCGGCGCTGATCACCAGGAACGGCAGGTCGTGCTCGGCCGCCACGGCCGCCACCAGCGCCTGTGTGCCGTCGCCGCCCGCCACCCCGAGCAGGTCCGCGCCGTCCGCGACGGCCTCCCGGGCCAGCGCCTCCACGTCGGCCTGCCCGCCGCCCTCCGGCGGCCCGAGCAGCACCACCCGCGCGCCCAGCGCCTCGGCCCGCTCCACCAGGTGGAAGCGCTCGACCTTCCCGCCGCCCGACTTCGGGTTCATCAGCAGCACCGGCCGCGCCGGACGGGCCGCGGGCCGCGCCGGGCGGTGCGAGCGCGGCCGGGGCAGCGCCGCCCGCGCGCACAGCAGCGCCGTCAGCCACAGCCCGACCGAGAGCAGCGCCGTCGGCCACAGGCCGCCCTCCACGTAGAGGACGACGAGCCCGACCGGCGCCCCGGCCGCGAGCAGCGCGCCCAGGAACCGCACCGGCCCCCGGTGCGCCAGGAACCACCAGGCGCCCGCCGCGCACAGCACGAGCCCCACCAGACCGCTGAAGACGATCAGCAGCCCCCCGCTCCCGAACGGGACGAACAGCGCGACGACCGCCGCCAGCGCCGCCAGCAGCGCGCAGCGCGCGAACAGGCGCTCCCGGGCCCGCTCCTGTCTCCCCGTACCGATGTCACTCACCACAGCCTCCCCATGCGTCGATCCCAGCCTCGTACCCCGTCTCCCGCCCCACCGCACCCACAGGTCCGATCGGGTGATGCCTCGACAGGCCACGTCGACGGGTCCGGCCGGATACCGATTGTGGTCCAGGCGCGGAGGCGAAAGGATCGCTGGAGTGCGTGAACAGATGCCTGCAGAGCCGCCCGCGGCCGCCAAGCTCACCGACGGGGTCGTCACCCTGGTGCCGACCCCTCCCCTCGAAGGCACGGACGGCGCGACCGGCGCACCGGGCGCGGACGCCGCCGCGCGGGAGGGGGTCCGGTCCTTCGGGATCCGGGCCGGGCACCCGGTCGGGAGCGTCGGACTGCGGTTCGCCGCCGCCGGACTCGCCCGCGGCGACGTCGACGTGACCTACGAACTCCACCCCGGGGCCCGGGGCCGCGGCTTCGCCACCCGCGCCCTGCTGCTGGCCTGCGCCCACGCCCGCTGCGCCGGGGCCCGCCGCGCGGTCGTCCACAGCCCGGCGGATGACCCGGCCGCCGGGGCGGTCGCCCGGCGGGCCGGCTTCGCCCGCCGGGGCCAGATCAGCCACCGCGACGGCACCCTCGTCGACTGGTACGTCCGGGAGCTGGACCGCGACTGACGTCCGGCCGGCCGCCGCGCGGTCCGGTCACGCGAGGATGCCGCTGCCGTGCGGCGCGTACAGGTCGAGCAGCCGGACCCGGGTCACATGGAGGCGGTGGGCGAGGATCCGGCCCACCCAGTACGTCACCGAGGCGCCGAACTCCGCGTCCGTGCGGCACATCGACCGCACGGCCGTCGCGTCGAACTCGTGGGCCCGCACCGGGGTCATCGCCTCCGCGCCCGACTGGCACAGATAGGGCGGGAACAGCCAGGAGAGCCCGACCAGTTCGCCGTGCCGGAGGGTCTCGATCACCGGGGAGCCCCGGCCGGGGACCTTGGCGTCGAGGGTGACCGCGCCGGTCTTCACGATCCAGAAGCGGTCGGCGTGGTCCTGCTCCTCGAACAGCCGGTGCCCCGACTCGAAGTGCACGTCCTCGGCGAAGGCCATGAGCCGTTCCCGGTGCTCGGGTGGCAGGGTGCTGACCTTCGGTGCGGCGGTGCTCATGGCGGACCTCCTCGGACCGGCTGCGGTGCGTCCCGCCTCAAGTGTCCGTCGCCCGCGCACGGCGCGCAGCCGTCGCGGGCGCCCGGCCGTCCCGATCACACGGACGCCGTAACGGAGCCCCGGCCCGGCCCCGGGCGCGGCCCGCACGGGCGGTGGCGGCCCCGTCGCCTTCCGCCTAGCGTGGGAGGTCCCGGGGGGACCCCCATCCGAGAACGGTGCCACTGTCATGGCAGACAAGCCCTCCATCGTCCTGGTCCACGGGTTCTGGGGCGGAGCGGCCCACTGGTCGCACGTCATCACCGAACTGCACCGGCGCGGCTACGGCGACCTGCACGCCGTCGAGAACCCGCTGACCTCGCTCGCCGACGACGCCGAGCGCACCCGCAAGATGATCCGGCAGGCCGCCGGACCGGTCGTGCTGGTCGGCCACTCCTACGGCGGCGCCGTCATCTCCGAGGCGGGGGACCTCCCGAACGTCGCGGCCCTGGTCTACATCGCCGCCTTCGCGCCGGACGCGGGCGAGAGCCCCGGCCAGATCACCCAGGAGCACCCGCCGGCCGCGGTCGAGAACATCGTCCCGGACTCCGACGGCTATCTGTGGGTCAAGCAGGACAAGTTCCACGAGAGCTTCTGCCAGGACCTCGACGCGGACGAGGCCCTCGTCATGGCCGTCACGCAGAAGGCCCCGCTCGGCTCCACCTTCGGCGACAACGTGACCGCACCGGCCTGGCGCGCCAAGCCCTGCTGGTACCAGGTCTCCGCGCAGGACCGGATGATCAACCCGGACAACGAGCGCCGGATGGCCGCGCGGATGAACCCGGTCAAGACGATCGAGCTCGACGCGAGCCACGCCTCGCTGGCCTCCCAGCCCGGCGCGGTCAGCGACCTCATCGAGGCCGCCGCCCGCGAGACCACCGGCTGAAGCCGGGCCCGCCGCACGCGCGCGGGGCCCCGGGCCGTCCGGCCCGGGGCCCCGCGACCGTCGTCAGCGGTGCTCCTCGGGCTCCCCGTGCTCCCCGGGCTCCTCCGGCTCGCCGGGCCCCGCCGCCGCGTACTCCACGCGGATCGTCCGCGCCAGCAGCGCGTGGAAATCCGCGGCCTCCTCCGGGCCGTCGTGCCGGGACAGCACGAACGCCGGATAGCCCGTGAAGTCCGGGTACGGGCGCACCTCGTCGCCCGGGAACAGCATCTGCACCACGTGGTCCACCCGCGGGTCGGCCCGCACCTCGTCCAGGCCGTGGACCGCCGTGACCGTGCCGTGCCCGCCGCACGGCACGATGTAGTTGGCCGCCGCCCCGACCGGGGCCGCGAGCCCCGTCGGGCCGTCCGACTCCGGCGCCGCGCCGACCGCGATCCGCAGCGCCTCGGCCGCCAGGTCCGTCCCGCTGACGTGGGAGGCCACGTAGTGCGAGGCGCCCGAGCCGCCGATCCGGGCCCCCAGCTCCAGCAGATACGGCGTCCGCCCGCCGCGCAGCCGCAGCTCGGTGTGGGCCGGGCCGTCGGTGACCCCGAGCGCCGCGTGCGCGGCGGTCACCTCGCGCACCACCGCCGCCCGCACCTCCTCCGGCAGGGTGTCGGGCGCCCGGTAGACGCTCTCCTCGAAGTACGGGCCGACCGGCTCGCCCTTGTAGCCCACCGAGAGGACCCGCACCCCGCCCCCGTACGCCAGGGACTCGACGGCGAACTCCGGCCCGTCCAGGTACTCCTCGACCACCAGCGCCGCCGCCGGGTCGGCCAGCTTCTCCGCGCACACCCGGCGCACCCCGGCGACCGCCTCCCGCAGCGCGGCGGGGGAGTCGGCCCGGGTCACGCCGAGACTGGAGAAGCCGTGCGCGGGCTTCACCACCACCGGGAAGGCCAGCCGCGCCGCCGCGGCCAGCCCCGGCTCCGGGTCCGGCCCCTCGATCCGTACGAAACCGGGGACGTTCAGCCCCGCGGCCGCCAGCCGCTCCCGCATCAGCCGCTTGTCCTGCGCGCCCCGCGCGGTGTCCCGCCCGATGCCCGGCAGGCCGAGCAGCTCGGCCGCCTCGGCGACGAACGGCACCATCGGGTCGTAGAGCGTCGTGATGCCCTGGAAGGGGCGCGCCGCGTGCCGGGCGCGCAGCGCCGCCAGCGCCCCGGCCGGGTCCCGGTCCGGCTCCAGCGGCAGCAGCTCCACGACGGCGGGCGGCAGCCGGTCGGCCCGGACCTCCTCGTCGGGGCGCGGCACCAGCACCAGGTCGATCCCGGCCCGCTCGGCGGCCTCGAAGACCCAGGGCAGGCCGGCCCGCTGGTAGACCAGGACGAGGATCGGACGGTCCGGGTCGGTCCGGGTGGCCGTCACGAGGCGGCCCCGCCGACGGCCGGGGCGGCGAGGAGACCCGGGCGGGCGCCGGCCGCGCAGCCCGCGCTGCCCGCGACGGTCACGAGGGCGGACGGGCCACCCGGGGCGCGCAGGGCGAAGAGGCAGTCCAGCCGGTCGTCCGCCGCCCCGCCCGGGGCCAGCAGGAACACCGTCTCGCCCGCGGCGGGCGCCGGGACGGTGTCCAGGGAGCGCCACCGGCCCGGCCGGGTGTCGAGCCCGGCGGCCAGCCAGGCGGCCACGTCGGCCTCCAGGGCCTCCGCCTGCCCGTCCAGCGCGTGCCGCCGGCACCAGGCGGCGCCCTCCTGGCCGATCCGCCGCAGCAGCGCCCGGTCGGCGCCGTCGGGCCGGGCCACCGTCCCGTCCTCGCCCTGCCGGGCCCGGAACCGGTCCACCAGCGGGATCAGCGAGTCGGTGAGCACGGCGCCCTCGGCGCGCAGATGCTCCGGTACGGGCGGGAAGTCGTCCGGTCTCGTGTACGTCACCTTGCGGCGCCTCTCCGTGGGCGTGGGGCCTGTGGGGGCGCCGCGGAGCCGCGCGCCCGCCCGGAACGCTCAAGATCCAAGCAATCCCCGCCGCCCCGGGGCAAGGCCCGCGCCCGCCCGTCCCGCATGACGGGACGCCGCGCGGGCGCGCGTGCGTGCGCACGGCGCCCCCGGCCGCTCGCCCGGTCACGCGCCTGGCCGTGCGCTTGGCCGTACGCCCGGTCACGCGTCCGGCCGTACGCCCGGCAGGCCCACGCCACTCGGCCCTCAGCTCGGGGCCCCGGCCTGCCGAAACCCTGGGCATGACCTTCACGCCCGCACCCCGCGCCCCGGTCCGCGCCCAGGCCCCCGTCGACCGGCTGCTCGCCGCCCTCGGCGGGCTCCTCGCCGGATTCGCCGGGCTCGCCGTCGCCGCCCTCGTCTCGGTCGTCGTGCGCCCCGAGGCCGCCCCGGTCGCCGCCGTCGGCGGGTTCGTCGTCGACCACACCCCGGGGGGTGTCAAGGAGTGGGCCATCCGCCACTTCGGCGAGAGCGACAAGGCGGTCCTGCAGACGGGTGTCCTGATTCTGCTCGCGTTCCTCGCCGCCGCCCTCGGCGTGCTCGCCCCGCGCCACCGGGCCGTCGCGCTCACCGGGGTGGGGCTGCTCGGCGCGGCGGGCGCGCTCGCCGCGGTGACGCGCCCCGACTCGGTGTCCTGGACGGACGCCCTGCCCTCGCTCGCGGGCGCCGCGACCGCCGCCGCCCTGCTGCACCTGCTGGCCCGGCGGCTCACCGGCACGTCCACGACGGCGCCCGCGCAGGCCCGCCGCCGCTTCCTGGTCGCCGGGGCCGGCACCTTCGCCGGGGCGCTCGGCGGCACCCTGCTCGCCCGCTCGGCCGGCGCCGACCTGTCCGCGAACGCCACCGCCTCCCGCGACGCCCTCCGGCTGCCCCGCCCCGCCTCGCCCGCCCCCGCCGTACCGCCCGGCGCGCAGCTCCCGGTGCCCGGGATCAGCCCCTTCTTCACGCCGAACGGGGACTTCTACCGGGTGGACACCGCCCTCGTCGTCCCCCGGATCGACGCCGACACCTGGACGCTGCGGATCCACGGCCAGGGCGTGGCCCGCGAGCTCACCGTCACCCTGCGGGACCTGTTCCGGCGCGAGGTGATCGAGCGGGACATCACCCTCAACTGCGTCTCCAACGAGGTCGGCGGACCGTACGTGGGCAACGCCCGCTGGCTGGGCGTCCGCCTCGCCGACCTGCTGCGCGAGGCGGGGGTCCGGCCGCCCTCCGGCGGCGGGCCCGCCGACCAGCTCGTCGCCCGGTCCGTCGACGGCATGACCATCGGCAGCCCCGTGGAGACCGTCATGGACGGCCGGGACGCGCTGCTCGCCTTCGGCATGAACGGCCAACCGCTGCCCTTCGCCCACGGCTTCCCGGTGCGGATGCTGGTCCCCGGCCTGTACGGCTACGTCTCCGCCTGCAAGTGGATCTCCTCCCTCGAACTCACCACCTTCGCCGCATACGACGCCTACTGGGTGCCCCGCGGCTGGTCGGCGCGGGCGACGGTCAAGACCCAGTCCCGGATCGACACCCCGAAGGACAGCGGCAGCCCCCGGGCGGGCACCGTCGCCGTCGCCGGGGTCGCCTGGGCGCAGCACCGGGGCATCTCCCGGGTCCAGGTGCGGGTCGACGACGGCCCCTGGCAGGACGCCGAGCTGGGCGCCCAGGACAGCCGCGACACCTGGCGCGAGTGGGTGTACCGCTGGCCCGCGACACCCGGGCGGCACACCCTGACCGCCCGGGCCACCGACGGCACGGGAGCCCCGCAGACCGAGCAGGCGGCCGGGACCATGCCGGACGGGGCCACCGGGCTGCACTCCGTCACCGTCACCGTCGAAGCGGCTCCAGGGGGAGCGCCGGCACGTGGTGCCCGGCCCGCCCCGTCATCGGCCGGGCGGCGGTGAGCGCGTTCAGGACGGCCTCCTCGACCGCCTCCACCACCGCCGTGCAGAACGGGTCGATCCGCCCCCATGGCACGAACCGCAGCGTCTCGTACGGGGCCGGGCCGTCCTTCTCCGCGTCGGGGAAGGTGCTGGTCAGCGCCGACTCGTTGGCGGTGGAGAAGGCCAGGAACAGGTCGCCGGAGAAGTGGCTGCCGGTGGTGCCCGTGCGGGCCAGCCCCAGCGGCACCCGCCGGGCCAGCGCCTTGCACTGGCCCGGCAGCAGCGGCGCGTCCGTCGCCACGACCACCACGACGGAGCCCGCGCCCGGCGGCACCCCGCCCGCCTCCGGGCCCGGCGGCACCCCGCCCGCCTCCGGGCCCGGCGGCAGCTCCCGGCCCACCGGGACCCCCGCCACCACCAGCTCGTGCCGGGCCCCGAAATTGGCCTGGAGGTGCACCCCGACCGTGTAGCGGGCGTCCCCGTAGGGCACGACCCGGGACGCCGTGCCCACCCCGCCCTTGAAGCCGTAGCAGCGCATCCCCGTCCCGCCGCCGACGCAGCCCTCCGGCACCGGACCGGAGGCCGCCGCCTCGATCGCCTCCGCCGCGTGCTCCGGCCGCACCGCGTCGCCGTGGATGTCGTTGAGGTGCCCGTCCCAGGTCTCCGTCACCACCGGCAGCAGCCACTCGGCCGCCCCGTCCGCGCGGTGCCCGGCCAGCCAGTCGACCACCCCCCGGTGCACGGGACCGACCGCGTACGTGTTGGTGAGCAGCACCGGCACCGCGAGCGAGCCGGTCTCCTCCACCCACGTCGTCCCGGTCATCTCCCCGTTGCCGTTCAGCGCGTACCAGCCCGCCGCGCACGGCACCCCGACCCCGTCCCGGCCGCGCGGCAGGACCGCCGTCACGCCGGTGCGGACGTCGTCGCCCTCGATCAGGGTGACATGGCCGACCTGGACGCCCGGCACATCGGTGATCGCGTTCCAGGGCCCCGGCTCGCCGGTCGGCTCCACACCCAACTCGCGTACTCGCGCGCGTACTTCCGTCGCATCCGTCATGGGCCGCACCGTACTGCCCGGCGCCCGGGTGCCGGGGGCGGACCGGCGGAGCACCATGGACTCATGGACGTCACGTCCGCTCCCGCCGCCGCTCCCACGCTCGGCGAGGCCAGCGCCCCGGGCCGGCTCGCCGGACCCGACGAGGGCATCGGCGCCGCCGAGCTCGCCCTGGCCGCCCGCAACCACGGACTGCCCCTCGAAGCGCTGCGCTACGACACCACCCCGCCCGGCCTGCACTACGTCCTGGTCCACTACGACATCCCCGTCGTCCCCGCCGCCGACGCGGGGGAGTGGCGGCTCGGCCTCGGCGGGCTGGTGCGCCGCCCGCTGCGCCTGGGCCTCGCGGAGCTGCGCGCCCGCCCCGCCGTCACCCACCGGGTCACCCTGGAGTGCGCGGGCAACGGCCGGGCGCGGCTCAGCCCTCGCCCGGTCAGCCAGCCGTGGCTCGTCGAGGCCGTCGGCACCGCCGACTGGACCGGCGTCCCGCTGGCCGCCCTGCTCGCCGAGGCGGGCCCCGCCGACGGCGCCGTCGAGGCCGTCTTCACCGGCGCCGACCACGGGGTGGAGCGCGGCACCGAGCAGGACTACCGGCGCAGCCTGCCGCTCGGGCACGCCGCCGACCCGGCGCGCGGCGTCCTCGTCGCGTACGCCATGAACGGCGCCCCGCTGCCGCCCCAGCACGGGTATCCGCTGCGGCTCGTGGTGCCCGGCTGGTACGGCATGGCCTCGGTGAAGTGGCTGCGTGACATCACCGTCACCGGCACCCCCTTCACCGGCTTCCAGCAGGCCGTCGCCTACCGCTACCGGCAGGCGCCCGGCGAGCCCGGCGACCCCGTCGACGTGATCGCCCCGCGCGCCCTGATGGTGCCGCCCGGCTTCCCCGACTTCATGTCCCGGGTCCGGGTGGTCCGCCCCGGCCCCGTCCCGCTCACCGGCCGCGCCTGGTCCGGCCACGGGCCGGTCGTCCGGGTCCGGGTCAGCGCCGACGGCGAGCGCACCTGGCGGGACGCCGAGGTCACCGCCGACCCCGGGCACCCCTGGGCCTGGTCCGCGTGGGGCGCCTCCTGGACGGCGGCCCCGGGCCGCCACCTGCTCACCGTCCGCGCCACCGACGCGACCGGCCGCACCCAGCCGCTGACGGCGCCGTGGAACCGGGGCGGCTTCGGGAACAACCTGGTCCAGCGGGTCGAGGTCCTCTGCGTCCCGTGAGGGAGGGGGCGGCCGGGCCGGCCTAGGCCCGCCCGGACCCGGCCCAGGCCGCCCGACCCGACTCAGGTCGCCCAGCCCGCCCGGACCCGGCACACGCCCCCCGGACCCGCCCACGCCCGCCCAGCCCCCCGGCAAGGGCCGGGCGACACGCCGGGTGCCGGGCGCATAGAGTCGGACCCGGACGTCAGCGCACCCCACGCGTCACCGCATCACCCCGAGGAGCATTCCGTGACCGACCCGGAGACCATCGCCACGCAGCAGCGGATCGCCCGTGAGCTGGAGGTCGGCGAGACCTTCGACCCGCGCGTGGAGATCGAGCGCCGGGTCGCCTTCCTCGCCGAGCGCCTCACCTCCACCGGCCTGGCCTCCCTGGTCCTCGGCATCAGCGGCGGCGTGGACTCCACCACCGCCGGGCGGCTCTGCCAGCTCGCCGTCGAGCGGGCCCGCGCCGCCGGTCACGAGGCCGTCTTCCACGCCATGCGGCTGCCGTACGGCGTCCAGGCCGACGAGCGCGACGCCCGGCTCGCCCTGGACTTCATCCGCGCCGACCGGGTCCTCACCGTCGACATCAAGGCGGCGAGCGACGCCGCCCTGGACGCCACGATCGCCTCCGGGACCGCCTTCCGCGACCCGCACCACCAGGACTTCGTGCACGGCAACATCAAGGCCCGGCAGCGGATGATCGCCCAGTACGCGGTCGCGGGCGCCCACAACGGCCTGGTCGTCGGCACCGACCACGCCGCCGAGGCCGTCTCCGGCTTCTTCACCAAGTACGGCGACGGCGCCGCCGACCTCGTCCCGCTGACCGGCCTCACCAAGCGCCGGGTCCGCGCCGTGGCCGCCGAGCTCGGCGCCCCCGCCGAACTGGTCTGGAAGGTCCCGACCGCCGACCTGGAGACCCTCGACCCGGGCAAGCCCGACGAGGACGCCCTCGGCGTGACGTACGACGAGATCGACGACTTCCTGGAGGGCAAGCCCGTCGGCGAGGCCGCCTTCGCCGCGATCGTCCGCCGCTACGAGCTCACCGACCACAAGCGCCGCCTGCCGATCGCCCCCTGACCGGCCCCCTCCCGCACCCCCGCCGCACGGCCCCGTACCACCGCACGAACAGGAACAGCCAGGTGTCCACCTTCCGGCAGCCCGGACTCGTCCTCACCGACCACCGCTTCAGCGTCCCCCTCGACCACGACGCCCCCGAAGGCGAACGGATCGAGCTGCACGCGCGCGAGGTCGGCGCGGCCGACCGGGCCGACCGGAGCGGGCTGCCCTGGCTGCTCTACCTGGAGGGCGGGCCCGGCTTCGGCGCCCGCCGCTCGGTGGGCCCCGAGGGCTGGCTGGGCCGGGCGGTGCGGGAGTTCCGGGTGCTGCTGCTCGACCAGCGCGGCACCGGCGCCTCCACCCCCGCCAACCGGCAGACCCTGCCCCTCCGGGGCACCCCGCGCGACCAGGCCCGCTACCTCGCCCACTTCCGCGCCGACTCCATCGTCAAGGACTGCGAGCTGATCCGCCGCGGCCTGACCGGCGGCGCGCCCTGGACCGTGCTCGGCCAGAGCTTCGGCGGCTTCTGCGCCGTCCACTACCTCTCCGCCGCCCCCGAGGGCCTGGAGACCGTGCTCATCACCGGCGGCCTGCCCTCGCTCACCGCCACCGCCGACGAGGTCTACCGGGCCGCCTACCCGCGCGTCCTGCGCAAGAACGAGGCCCACTACGCCCGTTATCCCGACGACGTCGAGCGGGCCCGTCGGATCGCCGCCCACCTCGCCGCGCACGAGGTCACGCTGCCCGGCGGCGGGACGCTGACCCCCGAGGTCTTCCAGTCCCTCGGCATCATGCTCGGCGGCGGCGACGGCACCCACCGGCTGCACCTGCTCCTGGAGGACGCCTTCGTGCCCACCCCGGCGGGCCCCGCCCTGTCCGACGCCTTCCTCGAAGCCGTCCAGGGCGCCCTCTCCTTCGCCGGGCACCCGCTGTACGCCCTCCTCCACGAGGCCATCTACGCCCAGGGCGGGGGCCCGACCGGCTGGGCCGCCGAGCGCGTCCGGGCGGAGTTCCCCGCCTTCGACGCCGCGCGGTCGCTCGCGGGCGACGGCCCGCTGCTGTTCACCGGCGAGACGATCCACCCCTGGCACTTCACCGCCGACCCGGCCCTGCGCCCGCTGCGCGAGACCGCCGAACTGCTCGCCGCCGACACCGGCTGGGCCCCGCTCTACGACCCGGCCCGGCTCGCCGCCAACGAGGTGCCGGTCGCCGCCGCCGTCTACCACGACGACATGTACGTGGACACCGCCCACTCCCTGGAGACCGCGCGGGCCGTCCGGGGGCTGCGTACCTGGGTCACCGACGAGTTCGAGCACGACGGCGTACGGGCCGGCGGCCCGCGCGTCCTGGACCGGCTGCTCGCCCTGGCCCGCGGCGAGCTCTGACCCGCGGCTTGACCCGACCCGCGGCTTGTTCCGACCCCCGCCCCCGGGGTGCGCGAGGCTGAGCGTTTCCTTGCGGAACGCTCATTAAAATCCAAGTCACGCTCACCGAATGCGCATTGCCCGCCGATGGCTCCCACGGTAGAACAACGCGCATGACCAGCCACGTGGACATCGAGATCGCCAGCCAGCCGGACTGCTGGCGGCGCGCCGCCGAGCTCGCCGGGGAGCGGGCCGACCTGCTGCCCCGCGCCGGCGAGCGGGTCGCCGTCGTCGGCTGCGGCACCTCGTACTTCATCGCCCGCGCCTACGCGGGGCTGCGGGAGTCCCTCGGCGGCGGCGAGACCGACGCCTTCCCCGCCTCCGACCCGACCCCGCTCGGCCGGGGCTACGACCGGATCGTCGCCCTCACCCGCTCCGGCACCACCACCGAGGTCGCCGAGCTCCTCGCCCGGGCCGCCGGCCGCGTCCCGACCCTGGCCCTCACCGGCGTCCCCGGCGGCCCGGCCGCGCGCCTCGCCGACGCCGTCCTCGACCTCGGCTTCGCCGACGAACGCTCCGTCGTGCAGACCCGGTTCCCCACCAGCGCCCTCCAACTCCTGCGCGCCGGACTGGGCGTCGACCTCGGCCCCTCCATCGCCGACGCCGAACTCGCCCTCTACGAACCGCTGCCCGCGAGCTGGACCCGGCACGGCCAGTTCACCTTCCTCGGCACCGGCTGGACCGTCGGCCTCGCCGACGAGGCCGCGCTCAAGCTGCGCGGGGCGGCCCGCGCCTGGACCGAGTCGTACCCCGCGATGGAGTACCGCCACGGGCCGATCGGCATCAGCGACCCCGGCAGCCTGGTCTGGTGCCTGGGCCCGGTGCCGCCCGGCCTCGCCGACGAGGTCGCCGCCACCGGGGCGCGCTTCGTCGCCGACGCCGTCGACCCGGTCGCCGCCCTCGTACGCGCCCAGCGGCTCGCCGTCGCCCTCGCCGACCGCCGCGGCCTCAACCCCGACCGGCCGCGCCACCTCACCCGCTCGGTGATCCTCGCCGGGGCCCGCTGACCGCCGCCGTATCCTGCGCCCATGACCGACACCGCCGGGCCCGTCCCGCCGCAGCTCGAAGAGATGCCCGCCGACTGGAACCGCGCCCTCGCCGTCGTCGCCCACCCCGACGACCTGGAGTACGGCTGCGCCGCCGCCGTCGCGGGCTGGACCGACGCGGGCAAGGAGGTCGTCTACGTGCTGGCCAGCCGAGGCGAGGCGGGCATCGACGGCCTCGCCCCGGACGTCTGCGGCCCGCTCCGCGAGCGCGAACAGCGCGACAGCGCCGCGGTGGTGGGCGTGCGGACCGTGGAGTTCCTCGACCACCGGGACGGCGTGATCGAGTACGGGCCCGGGCTGCGCCGCGACATCGCCGCCGCGATCCGCCGCCACCGCCCCGAACTCGTCCTCACCCTCAACCACCGCGACACCTGGGGCCCGGAGCCCGGCGGCGCCTGGAACACCCCCGACCACCTGGCCGTCGGGCGCGCCACCCTGGACGCGGCGGCCGACGCGGGCAACCGCTGGATCTTCCCCGAGCTGACCGAGCGGGGCCTGGAGCCCTGGGACGGGGTGCGCTGGGTCGCGGTCGCCGGCTCGAACCTGCCCACCCACGCCGTCGACGCGCGCCCCGGCCTGGAGCGCGCCACCCGCTCGCTGCTCGCCCACCGCACCTACATCGAGGCGCTGACCGACCAGGACGCCGACGCGTACTGCCGGGACTTCGTCGCGATGGCCACCGGCCGCGCGGCGGACCGCTTCGGGGGCCGCCCGGCGGTGGCGTTCGAGGTGTTCCCCCGGTAGCGGCGGGACGCTAGGCTCCGCCCCCTGACCGTAACTGACAGGTGGTCAGGTTGACAGGAAGCGGGGCGGCCCGGTGATCGACACGCTCGACCGCTCCGTCCCGGAGGGCACGGAGCGCCTCACCCTCCGGGTCGAGGACGACCTCGCGGTGGTCACCCTGTGCCGCCCGGACAAGCTCAACGGCTGGAGCTGGGAGGCGAGCCGGCAGCTCGGCCTGGCCGCCGACCGGATCCGCTTCGACGAGCGGGTCCGGGCCGTGCTGCTGCGCGCCGAGGGCCGGGCCTTCTGCGCCGGCATCGACGTCACCGCGCCCGGCGGGGACATCACCGGGCGCTCGGCGGCCGAGCGCACCGAGAACTACGCGGAGGGCGTCCGCTGGGTCCACGAGCGCTTCGCCGCCTTCGCCCGGCTGCCGCAGCCCGTCGTCGCCGCCGTCCAGGGCTACTGCCTCGGCTTCGGCTTCGAACTCGCCCTCATGGCCGACATCCGGATCGCCGCCGACGACGCCGTCTTCGCGCTCCCGGAGACCGGCATCGGGGTCGCCGTGGACGCGGGCGGCGACCTGCGGATCGCCCGCGAGGCGGGCGCGGGCTGGGCCAAGTACCTGGCGCTCACCGGCCGCCGGATCGACGCCGCCACCGCCGAGCGCCTCGGCCTGGTCCAGCGCGTCACCACCCCCGGCGAGCTCGCCGGGGCGGCGCGCGAGACGGCCGAGGCCATCGCCGCCCGGGCGCCGCTCGCCGTCCGGGCGGTGAAGCGGAACATCGACACCTTCGCCGACCAGGGCCTCGCCGCCGCCCTCGACCGCACCGCGCTCGCCGCCGCGCTCACCCTCACCTCCGAGGACGCCCGCGAGGGCTACGCGGCGAGCGCGGCCCGCCGCCCGCCCCGCTTCGAGGGCCGCTGACTCAGGCCCGGGGAGCGGGCTTCAGCACCGCGAACGGGGCCCCGAAGGGGTCCGCGAGCCACGCGATCCGGCCGACGTCCGGCACGTCGGCCGGGGGCATCAGCACCGAACCGCCGCTCTCCTGCACCGAGGCGGCGATGACGTCCGCGTCCTCGGTCGCGAAGTACGGGATCCAGCGCGCCCGGTCCGCCCCCGGCTGGAGCGGCGCCACCCCGCCGAAGGAGGCGTCCTGCTGGTCGCCGACGGCCGTCGAGACCACCCGGTAGGTCATCCCCGGCGCCTCCATCTCCAGCCAGCGCCAGCCGAACAGCTCCCGGTAGAAGCCGAGCACCCGCTCCGGGTCGGCGACGTGCAGCTCCGCCCAGAGCAGGGTGTTCTCCGCGGAGGTGCGCTCCAGGCCCTTCACGGCGTGCGGCTCCCACACGGCGAACTCGGCGCCGCCCGGGTCGGTCAGGGCTGCCATCCGCCCCGCGTCCATCACGTCCATGGGCGCCATCCGGACCCGGCCGCCCGCCTGCTCGGCCGCCCGCGCGGTGACCTCGGCGTCCGGCGTCTCGAAGTACACCGTCCAGGCGCTCTCCGCGCCCTCCTCGGTCAGCGGGCCGAGGGCGGCCACGGTCCGGCCCTCCTGCTGGAAGAAGCCGTAGCCGCCGGCCTCGGGCCCGGCCGAGACGAAGTCCCAGCCGAAGACCCGGCCGTAGAACACGGCGGCGGCGCCGGTGTCCGGGCTGCCGAGGTCGAGCCAGTCGGGCGAGCCCGTGGTGAAGTCCGTACCGAGCATGGGGTGAGTCCCGTCCTTCCGGGTGGGGCGGCCGTGCGGAGCGGGGTGGCCGGGTCCCGGCCGCCCCGCCCGATCCTCGCCCCCGCCCCGGCCCGCCGGGGCCCCGCCGCCCCGGGTTCCGCCACACGGCCCAGCCCGCTTCAGCCCCCGGGCCGCCCCGGCGGCCCGAACGGCCCCCGCCCCAGCTGCTCCCGCACCGGCACGACCGGCTCGTTCACCAGCGACCTGCGCTGCCAGTTGGCCCCGTCGACGACCAGCGTGTGCCCGCTGACGAACCGGGCGTACGGGGAGGCCAGGAAGGTCGCCGCCCAGCCCAGCTCGCGCGGGTGCCCGACCCGCAGCGCGGGCTGCCGGGCCTCCGGCCGCCCGGCCCGGTCCAGGGTGGCCCGCACGGCGGGCACCATGTCCTCGTGCGGCATCAGCCCCGGGACCAGGCCGTTCACCTGGATCCCGTACGGCCCCCACTCCACCGCCAGCGTCTCCGTCAGGTTCTTCACCCCGGCCTTCGCCGCCGCCGAGTGCGCGTGGCCGGGCCCGCCCGTCCAGGCGTAGGACGCGCCGACGTTGACGACCGAGGCGGGTGTCCCGGCGGCCAGGTGGCGGGCGGCGAAGGCGTGGGTGGCGAACCAGGTCCCCGAGAGCGTGATGTCCACCACCGCCCGCCAGCCGCCCGGCGTCAGCTCCTCCGCCGGGACGGGGAAGTTGGCCGCCGCGCAGTTCACCAGCACGTCCGGCCGCAGGCCCAGCTCCGCCTCGCAGGTGTCCAGGGCCCCGGCGATCCGCTCCGGGTCCCGGATGTCGCAGACGGCGGTCGCCACCGGGGTCCCGGCGACCGCCGCCAGCTCCTCGCGGGCCGCCGCGAGCCGCTCGGGCGTGCGCCCGAGGACCGCGAGCCCCGCGCCGAGCCGGGCGAACTCGGCGGCGATCGCCTTGCCGAGCCCCGAGCCGCCGCCGGTCACCACGACCGCCCGGCCCGCGAAGGTGCCGGCGGGCAGCGCGCTGGCGCCCGGCGGGGGAGGGGCGGGCAGCCCCGGGGTGGCGGCGCGTTCCTCGTGCGTCATGTCCTCCATGCCGTATCGATAGCGCGCCCGGCCCGAGAACTGAAGACCCGTCAGGCCCCCTGGGGCGCCGCTCCGGCCGCCGCCGCGCGGTCCAGGCCGGCGAAGAGGAGGTCCGCGTTGACGTCGGCCGCCGCCCGGTAGCCGGCGCTCGCCGCGTTCACCAGCTGCTCGTGCGGGCCCGTCGCGTTGCCCGCCGCCCAGACCCCGGGGACGCTGGTGCGCCCGGTCTCGTCCACGGCGGTGAAGGCGCCGAAGGGCGTCCGCCGGGTCGCCGCGCCGAGGGCGGTGAGCAGCCCGTCGCGGGGCACCGGGCGCGGTCCGGTGAACAGCACCTCGCGCGCCACGGTCCGCCCGTCGGCCAGCCGCACGCCGGTCAGCCGGTCGTCCTCGACCACCAGCCCCGCCACCTCTCCCGCCACCACGGTCACACCGGCCGCCGCCAGGCGCGCGGCGTCCTGCCCGGCGGGGGCCGGGGCGGTGTGCAGGAAGAGGGTCACGTCGGCGGACCACTGGGAGACCATCAGCGCCTGGTGCGCCGGGAGTTCGGGGTGGGCGAGCACGCCGAAGGCCCGGTCGCGGACCTCCCAGCCGTGGCAGTACGGGCAGTGGAGCACGTCCCGGCCCCAGCGCGCGGCGAGCCCGGCCACCTCCGGCAGCTCGTCCACCAGACCGGTGGTCACGATCAGCCGCCGGGCCCGCAGGCGCCGCCCGTCCGCGAGGGCGAGCGCGAAGCCCCCGTCGCCGTCCGGGACCGCCGAGGCGACCATGCCCCCGGTCAGCTCCACGCCGTAGCCGGCGATCTCCCGCCGCCCCGCCGCCAGGAAGTCGGCCGGGCTCATCCCGTCCCGGGTCAGATAGCCCTGCAGGTGCGCGGCGGGCGCGTTGCGGGGCTCGCCCGCGTCGACCACCAGGGTCCGGCGCCGGGCCCTGCCGAGCACCAGGGCCGCGCTCAGCCCCGCCGCGCCGCCGCCTACCACCACGACCTCGTATGTGTCCCGCGTGTTCTCGTCCATGCCGCGAGGGTCACGCGGGCCGTGCTCGCTTGACAAATGAAGTTGCCGTTTCTGCAATGAACCCATGAGCACAGAAGACGACGACCGCATCGAGGCCGTGCTGACCGGGGTGGGCCCCCGGCTGCGCCGCATCCGCCGCGACCGGGGCGCCACCCTGGCCGAGCTCTCCGCCTCCACCGGCATCTCCGTGAGCACCCTGTCCCGCCTGGAGTCCGGGCAGCGCAAGCCCAGCCTGGAGCTGCTGCTGCCGATCGCCCGCGCCCACCAGGTCCCGCTCGACGAGCTGGTCGGCGCCCCGCAGGACGGCGACCCCCGGGTGCGGGCCAAGCCGATCGTGCGGCACGGGCGCACGATGTACCCGCTGACCCGCCAGCCCGGCGGGCTCCAGGCGTACAAGATCGTCCAGGAGCCCGTGGCGGAGCCGGGCGAGCCCCGGGTCCACGAGGGGTACGAGTGGCTGTACGTGCTCTCCGGCAGCCTGCGGCTGGTGCTCGGCGAGCACGACGTGGTGCTCGGCGCGGGCGAGGCGGCCGAGTTCGACACCCGGGTGCCGCACTGGTTCGGCCCCGCCGGGGACCGTCCGGTGGAGTTCCTGAGCCTGTACGGGCCGCAGGGGGAGCGGATGCACGTGAGGGCGCGCCCGAAGAAGTCCTGATCGCCTGGTTCCGCCAGCCCAAGCGACCGCTTAGTATGCCGATCGTCACCCGGTATCCGGGGTCCCCGCCCGGGGCATGTCCCCGACGTACCCCCCGACGTACCCCCGACGTACCGCGCAGGACCGACGACGGCTGCTGGAGGCCCGGATGCAGGCATGGCGAGTGCACGAGAACGGCGAGCCGGGCGAGGTGATGCAGTGCGACGAGGTCGCGGTCCCGGAGCCCGGCGCCGGGCAGGTGCTGCTCAAGGTCCGCGCCACCGGGATCAACTTCCCCGACGCGCTGCTGTGCCGGGGCCAGTACCAGGTGCGGCCCCCGCTGCCCTTCACCCCCGGCGTGGAGGTCTGCGCCGAGACCGAGGACGGGCGCAGGGTCATCGCCACCCCCGCCCTCCCGCACGGCGGGCTCGCCGGATACGCGGTGGCCGACGCGGCCGCCCTGCTGCCCGCCCCCGAGGCGCTGGACGACGCCGAGGCCGCCGCCCTGCACATCGGCTACCAGACCGGCTGGTTCGGCCTGCACCGCCGGGCCGCCCTCAAGGAGGGCGAGACGCTGCTCGTGCACGCCGCGGCGGGCGGCGTCGGCAGCGCCGCCGTCCAGCTCGGCAAGGCCGCCGGGGCCACCGTCATCGGCGTCGTCGGCGGCCCCGGCAAGGCCGCCGCCGCCCGCGCGCTCGGCTGCGACACCGTCGTCGACCGGCACGCCGAGGACGTCGTCGCCGCCGTCAAGGAGGCCACCGGCGGCCGGGGCGCCGACGTGGTTTACGACCCGGTCGGCGGCGCCGCCTACCAGCAGTCGGCCAAGCTCGTCGCCTTCGAGGGCCGGATCGTCGTCGTCGGCTTCGCGAGCGGCACCGTGCCCGCCCCCGCCCTCAACCACGCCCTGGTGAAGAACTACGCGATCCTCGGCCTGCACTGGGGCCTCTACAACCTCAAGGACCCGGCCGCCGTGCTGCGCTGCCACGAGACCCTCACCGAGCTCGCCGCCAAGGGCCTGATCAAGCCGTACGTCAGCGAGCGCGTCCCCTTCGAGGGCGCCGCCGACGCCGTGCAGCGGGTCGCCGAGGGTGTCACCACCGGCCGCCTCGTCGTCCTCCCGGCGGGAGCCCGCGCATGACCGACACGCCCACCGGCGGCGCCGCGTCCGGAGCCACCCCGCCCGGCGCCGCCGAGCTGACCGAGCGCACCCGGCGGCTGCTCGCCGCCCACCCGCCCGCCGCCACCGCCCGCGCCGACTTCCTGCGGGCCCGCTTCGACGCCGGACTGGCCTGGGTGCACTACCCGGTGGGCCTCGGCGGGCTCGGCGCCCCGCGCGCCCTCCAGGCCGTCGTCGACACGGAGCTCGCCGCCGCCGGGGCCCCCGACAACGACCCGCGCCGGATCGGCATCGGCCTCGGCATGGCCGCCCCCACCCTCCTCGCGTACGGCTCCCAGGAGGTCAAGGAGCGCTTCCTCAAGCCGCTCTGGGTCGGCGACGAGGTCTGGTGCCAGCTCTTCAGCGAGCCCGGCGCCGGCTCCGACCTCGCCGCCCTCGGCACCCGGGCCGTCCGCGACGGCGACGACTGGGTGGTCACCGGCCAGAAGGTGTGGACCTCCAGCGCCCACCTGGCCCGCTGGGCCATCCTCATCGCCCGCACCGACCCCGACGCGCCCAAGCACCGCGGGATCACCTACTTCGTCTGCGACATGACCGACCCCGGCGTCGAGGTCCGGCCGCTGCGCCAGATCACCGGCGAGGCCGAGTTCAACGAGGTCTTCCTGACCGGGGTGCGGATCCCCGACGCCCACCGGCTCGGCGAGGTCGGCGACGGCTGGCGGGTCGCCCGCACCACCTTGATGAACGAGCGCGTCTCCATCGGCGGCGCCCGCCTCCCGCGCGAGGGCGGCATGATCGGCAAGGCCGCCGCCACCTGGCGGGCCCGCCCGGAGCTGCGCACCCACGCGCTGCACCGGCGGCTGCTGGAGCTCTGGGTGGACGCCGAGGTCGCCCGGCTCGCCGGCGAGCGGCTGCGGCAGGGCCTCGCGGCCGGGCAGCCCGGCCCCGAGGGCAGCGCCATGAAGCTCCTCTTCGCCCGGCTCAACCAGGAGATCAGCGGCCTGGAGGTGGAGCTGCTGGGCGACGAGGGCCTCGGGTACGGGGACTGGGCGATGGTCCGGCCCGAGCTCGTCGACTTCACCGGGCGCGACGCGGGCTACCGCTATCTGCGCTCCAAGGGCAACTCGATCGAGGGCGGCACCAGCGAGGTGCTGCTCAACATCGTGGCCGAGCGGGTCCTCGGGCTGCCCGCCGAGCCCCGCGACGACAAGGACGTCCCCTGGAAGGACCTGGCGCGATGAGCGACCTGCTGTACTCCGAGACCGAGGACGACCTGCGCGCCGCCGTCCGCGCGCTGCTCGCCGACCGGGCGGACCCGCGCACCGTGCTCGGCCGGATCGAGACCGCGGACCCCTGCCCGCCGGGCCTGTGGGCCGCGCTCGCGGGCGGCATCGGCGCCGCCGGGCTGCTGGTGCCCGAGAAGCTCGGCGGACAGGGCGCCGGACCGCGCGAGGCGGCCGTGGTCCTGGAGGAGCTGGGCCGGGCGGTGACCCCTGCCCCGTATCTGACGAGCGCGGTGGTGGCCACCGCGACGCTGCTCGCGCTCGGCGCGGAGGGCGGCCCGGCGGCCGATCTGCTGGGCGCGCTGGCGTCCGGCGAGCGGACCGCCGTCCTGGCCGTGCCCTTCTCCACCGCCCCCGACGGGCGCCCGGCGGGCACGGCGTCCGGGCCGCCCGGGGACCCCGACGGGCCCGTCCCCGCCGTGGCCGACGCGGGCACGGCCGATGTGCTGCTGGTGCCGCGCCCGGACGGGCTGTACGCGGTGGCGGCGGCGGACGCCGTGATCACCCGTACCTCCTCGCTCGACCTGACCCGGCCGCTGGCCACCGTGGACGCGGGCGGCGCGGCGGGCACCCGGCTCGCCGGTGCCGAAGCGGCGGCCGGGGCGGTCCGGCACGGGCTGCTCACCGGCGCGGGACTGCTCGCCTCCGAGCAGCTCGGGCTCGCCGAGTGGTGCCTGGAGGAGACCGTGCGGCACACCCGCGAGCGGCACCAGTTCAACCGCCCGATCGGCTCCTTCCAGGCGCTGAAGCACCGGATGGCGCAGCTGTGGCTGGAGCTGGTGGGGGCCCGCGCGGTCGCCCGCGCCGCCGCCGACGCGCTGGCGACCGGCGCCGGGGACGCGGCCCTGACGGTGGCCGTCGCCCAGGCGTACTGCTCGAAGACGGCGGTGCGCGCGGCCGAGGAGTGCGTGCAGCTGCACGGCGGCATCGGCATGACCTGGGAGCACCCGGCCCATCTGGCCCTGAAGCGGGCCAAGTCCGCCTCGGTCGCGCTGGGTTCGGCCGGGCGCCACCAGGACGCGATCGCCGCGCTGGCGGACCTGCCCGCCCCGGCGTGAGCTCGCGGACCGGCCGGGCGGGGAGCCGGGCCGGTCCGGGCGGGGGCCCGAACCGGCCATCCGTGGGAAGCCCGCTTTGTCCGCACCCCTTTACCTGCTGTTTAATTGCAAGCTGTTCGCAATAACAGTTGATCTTCAAAAGGGGTGTGGGCACCATGACCGCCCGATCCATACGCGGCACCGCCGCCGCCACGCTGGCCGCCACCGTGGCCCTCACCGCGGCGGCCTGCTCGACGCCCGGCGGCGGCGCGGGCAAGGGCGGCGCCACGGATTCCGCGGTCGTCGGCATCGCCTACGAACCCGACTCGCTCAGCCCCCTCCTCGGCTACGGCAAGGACGGCAACTCCAAGATCTTCGACGGGCTGCTCGCCCTCGACGCCGACATGAAGCTGCGGCCCGCCCTCGCCACCGCGCTGCCGACGGTCAGCGCCGACGGCCTCACCTACACGTACCGGCTGCGCCAGGGCGTGAAGTTCAGCGACGGCAAGCCCTTCACCGCCAAGGACGTCGTCTTCACCTACCGCACGGTGCTCGACCCGAAGACCAACAACCCCTCGCGCACCGAACTCGACGCCCTCAAGGACGTCCGGGCCGAAGGCGACGACACCGTCGTCTTCACCCTCAAGTACCCCTACGCGCCCTTCGCCCAGCGCACCGTCCTCGCCATCGCCCCCGAGCACGTCGCCGGCCGCCAGGACGTCAACACCGGCCCCTTCACCACCCGGCCCGTCGGCACCGGACCTTACGTCCTCACCGGCTGGTCCAAGGGCGAGAAGCTCACCTTCAAGGCCAACCCCGGCTACTGGGGCGGCGAGCCCGCCGTGAAGAAGTTCACCATGGCGGTCATCAAGGACGACGACGTCCGCGCCACCCGGCTGCGCGCCGGCGACCTCGACGGCGCCATCCTGCCGCCCGCCCTCGCCGCCGGATTCAAGCAGGACAAGGCCAAGAAGACCTACGCGGCCGCCACCTACGACTACCGCACCGTCACCCTCCCCACCCACCACCCGGTGACCGGCGACACCGCCGTCCGCCGCGCCCTCGACATCGCCGTCGACCGCCAGGCCATGGTCGACAAGATCCTCGAAGGCGCCGGCAAGCCCGCCTACGGCCCCGTCCCCACCGACAGCCCCTGGTTCGCCCAGGGCACCGAGCGCCGCCACGACCTCGCCGGAGCCGGGAAGATCCTCGACGAGGCCGGCTGGAAGCCCGGCCCCGACGGCGTCCGGGCCAAGAACGGCGTCCGCGCCTCCTTCCCGCTCTGGTACCTCTCCGGCGACAAGCTCCGCCAGGACCACGCCCTCGCCTACGCCTCCGACGCCAAGAAGGCCGGCATCGAGATCAAGGCCCAGGCCGGCACCTGGGAGGTCATCGAGCCCCGCATGAAGACCGACGCCGTCCTGGCCGGCGGCGGCTCGCCCGGCGACCCCGACTTCGACCAGTACCTGCTCCTCACCTCCTCCCTCGGCGGCGACGGCTTCAACAACATGGCCTGGTACGACAACAAGACCGTCGACAAGGCCCTGGAGGACGGCCGCCGCACGAACGACCCGGCCGCCCGCCGCGCCGCCTACGACACCGTCCAGCGCGAACTGGTGAAGAACCCCGGCTACACCTTCCTCACCCACATCGACCACCTCTACGTCGTCGACCAGCGCTTCGGCGCGCTCAGCACCCAGGTCGAGCCGCACGACCACGGCCTCGCCTCCGGTCCCTGGTGGAACGTCGAGAGCTGGAAGCCCAAGCCGTGAGCCGCCGCCTCCCCTGGGGGGCCATGGCCCGCATGACCGGACGGCGCGCCCTGGCCGCCGTCCCGGTCCTGCTCGGCGTCACCCTCGCCGTCTTCGCCGTCGCCGAAGCCTCCCCCTTCGACCCCGTCAAGGCGTACGCCGGCACCGCCGGACTCACCGCCTCCCAGGAGAACCTGGACCAGCTCCGCGCCAACCTCGGCGTCGACCGCCCCCTCCTCACCCGCTGGTGGGAATGGCTCGGCGGCGCCGTCACCGGCGACCTCGGCCAGTCCGGCACCATGCGCCAGCCCGTCGCCGACGTCATCGCCGAACGCCTCGGCTGGTCCGTGCTCCTCGCCGCCACCGCCTTCCTCGTCGCCATCACCCTCGGCACCGCCCTCGGCGTCCTCGCGGGCCGCCGCCGGGGCGGCCTCCTCGACCGGGCCGTCAGCTCCGCCGCGTACACCCTGGAAGCCGCCCCCGCCTTCTGGCTCGGCCTGCTCGCCATCTGGTTCTTCGCGCTGCGGCTCGGCGTCCTGCCCGCCGGCGGGCTCACCGACACCGGCAGCGACACCGTCACCGCCGGACAGGTCGCCGGCCACCTCGTGCTCCCCGCCCTCGTCCTCGGCGTCTCCCAGCTCCCCTGGTTCTTCCTCTACGTGCGCCAAGGTGTCGGCGACGCCCTGGAGGAGGACCCGGTGCGCGGCGCCCGCGCCCGCGGCCTCGCCGAACGGACCGTGCTCACCGGCCACGCCCTGCGCTCCGGGATGCTGCCCATGCTCACCCTGATCGGCTCCCGGGTCCCCGAGCTCATCACCGGCGCCCTCCTCGTCGAGACCGTCTTCAGCTGGCCCGGCATCGCCGCCGCCACCGTCCAGGCCGCCGTCTCCGTCGACTTCCCGCTGCTCGCCGCGCTCACCGTGCTCGCCACCGCCGCCGTGCTGCTCGGCAACCTCCTCTCCGACCTGCTCTACGGGCTCGCCGACCCCCGGGTGGGATTCGATGGCTGACACCTCGCTCAAGCCCCGCCCGGCGCCCCGCCCGGCCCGCCGCCGCGCCGCCCCCGCCGACCGCACCCGGCGGCTCCGGCTGTGGACCTCCGCCCTCGTCACCGGCGCCGTCGTCCTCGCCGTCCTCCTCGTCCCGCCCCTCGTCCAGCTCGACGAACAGGCCGTCGACCTCGGCAGCAAACTGCTCCCGCCGTCCTGGCAGCACCCCTTCGGCACCGACGACCTCGGCCGCGACCTGCTCCTGCGCTGCGTCTACGGCCTGCGGATCTCGCTCCTCGTCGGCCTGGTCGCCGCCCTCGTCGCCACCGTCATCGGCACCGCCGTCGGCGCGGCGGCGGGCGCCCTCGGCGGGCGCTTCGACCGCTTCGCCATGCGGATCGTCGACGCCTTCTCCTCCGTGCCGCACCTGCTGCTCGGCATCTTCATCGTCGCCATGTTCCGGCCCGGCGTCTGGCCCGTGATCGTCTCCGTGGCGCTCACCCACTGGCTCTCCACCGCCCGGATCGTGCGCTCCGAGGTCCTCTCGCTGCGCTCCCGCCCCTTCGTCGACGCCGCGATCTCCGGCGGCGCCTCCCGGTGGCGGGTCGCCGTCCGGCACCTGCTGCCCGCCGTGCTGCCGCAGGCCGGGCTCGCCGCCGTCCTCATGATCCCGCACGCCATGTGGCACGAGTCGGCGCTCTCCTTCCTCGGCCTCGGCCTGCCCAGCCACCAGGCCAGCCTCGGCAACCTCGTCCAGACCGCCCGCTCCTCGCTGCTCGCCGGCGCCTGGTGGCCGACGCTCTTCCCGGGCCTGCTGCTCATCGTGCCGACCCTCGCCATCGCCGGACTCGCCGGGATCTGGCGCGACCGGCTCAACCCGCGCCGCCGATCGGAGCTGAGCCTGTGACCGGAGCACCCGTGGAGCCGGGGGTCGCGCGGGCCCTCGCCGCCGTCGACGCCGAACGGGCCGAGACCGCCGTCCTCAGCGTCCGCGGCCTCACCGTCCGCTTCCGGATGCGCGGCGGCCGGCACGTCGCCGCCGTCACCGGCGCCGACTTCGACCTCGCGGCGGGGGAGTGCCTCGCCCTCGTCGGCGAGAGCGGCTGCGGCAAGTCCGTCCTCGCCTCCGCCCTCCTCGGCCTCCTCCCCGGCAACGCCGAGACCGAGGGCAGCGCCCTCCTCGACGGCACCGACCTGCTCGCCGCCGGCGAACGCGCCCTCGCCCGCACCGTACGGGGCCGCCGCGTCGGCCTCGTCCCGCAGAGCCCCGCCGCCCACCTCACCCCCGTGCGCACCGTCCGCGCGCACCTGGAGGAGACCGTCCGGGCCCTCACCGGCACCCCCCGGCGCGCCCGCCGGGCCGCCGCCGAGGCCGCCGCCGCCCGGGCCGCCTTCCCCGCCGGACACCTCGACCGCTACCCCCACGAGCTCTCCGGCGGCCTCGCCCAGCGCGCCGCCACCGCCCTCGCCCTCATCGGCGACGCGCCCCTACTGCTCGCCGACGAACCCACCACGGGACTCGACCGCGAGCTCGTCGACCGCACCGCCGACGAGCTGCGCCGTCACGCCGACGAGGGCAAGGCCCTGCTGCTCATCACCCACGACCTGGCCGCCGCCCGCCGGGTCGCCGACCGGGTCGCCGTCATGTACGCCGGACGGATCGTCGAGATCGCCCCCGCCGCCCGCTTCTTCGGGACACAAGGACCCCGCCACCCGTACGCCCGGGGTCTGCTCGACGCGCTCCCGGAGCGGGCGTTCACCCCGATCCCCGGGATGCCGCCCGAGCTGTCGAAGCTGCCCGAGGGCTGCGCCTTCGCCCCGCGCTGCGCCCGCGCCACCGCCGCCTGCGCCGTCCGGCCCGAGCCGCTCGCGGGCACCGCCTGCCACCACCCGTGGGGAGCCCAGGATGCTTGAGCTGCACGGCGTCACCGCCGGTTACGAGCGGCGCGCCCCGGTCTTCCGGGACGCCTCGCTCACCGTGGCCCCCGGCGAGGCCCTCGGCCTGCTCGGCCCCAGCGGCTGCGGCAAGTCCACCCTGGCCCGGGTCGCCGCCCTGCTGCACCGCCCCGACACGGGCACGGTCCGCGTCGACGGCACGGAGATACGGGCCTGGCGGCACCGCGCCCCGCGCGAACTGCGCACCGCCATCGGCGTCGTCTTCCAGCAGCCCCGGCTCTCCGCCGACCCCCGGCTGCGGCTCGCCGACCTGATCGCCGAGCCGCTGCGCGCCACCGGGCGGCGCGCCCTGGCCGCCGGGCGGCTGGCCGAACTCGCCCCCGCCGTCGGGCTCACCGAGGACCTGCTGGGCCGCCGCCCGCACGAGGTCAGCGACGGGCAGCTGCAACGCGCCTGCCTGGCCCGCGCGCTGGTGCTGCGGCCCCGCTGGCTGATCTGCGACGAGATGACCGCGATGCTCGACGCCTCCACGACCGCCGCCCTGGTGCGCGCCGTCGAGGAGTACCGGGCCCGGACCGGCGCGGGGCTGCTCGCCGTCGGCCACGACCGGGTGCTCCTGGAGCGCTGGTGCGCCCGCACGGTGGAGTGGGCGGACTGTCTCGCGGGCGGTGTTCCGGGAGAGAATGCGGCATGACCCCCGCGAGCCCCTGGACCCCGCTGCCCGGCTCCGACCCGCTCGGCGGCCTGCGCGCCGCCGTCGAGGCACCGGAGGGCGTGCTCGGCCACGAGCCGAACGGCGGCTACGAGGACCGCTGCTGGGTACTGCACACCATCCGGACCGACATCCGGCGGCTGCGCTGGCGCGAGGTGCTGGCCGGGGCGGGGCGGCGCCTGGAGGAGTGGCCGGGGACCCCCTCGTACCTGCTCTTCCAGGGGGTCGAGGGGCGGGACGAGCACGAGGGCCCGTCCGACGGGGAGATCGACCGCGAGTGCCTGGTCCGGCTCGTCGAGCTGCTCGCCCGGCACGGCGGCGGCCCGGACACCCCGGTGTACGCGGCCCAGGCACCGATCGAGGACCTGCTCGAAGCGGTCCCGGCGCGCGGCGGACGGCTCGCCGACGCGCCCGCCCACCACGACCGCTGCTCGGGGCGCAGCGGCGAGACCTGGGTGCAGTTCCCGGCCAACTGGTGGGCGGCGGACGGCTCCTGGTTCGTGCTGACCGACTGGGACCTGTGCGCCACCGAGGTCTTCGGCAGCCGGTCGCTGATCGCCGCGCTGCTGGGCGACGAGGAGCTGGAGGCCGTCCGCCACCCGAGCATCGCCGAGGCCCTGGGCCGGGGCTGAGGAAGACCGGCGGACGGCGCCGACGAACGGCCGCGGGCCGGGGCTGAGGAACGGCCGGGAGCGGCGCCGGGGAACGGTCCGGCGCGTGATGTCACCCGGATGGGCGCGCCGCCATACCGCCGTCCGGCTGCCCCGGTCCGCCACACTGTCCGCCGAACGCCGCGATTCCGGTGCGGCGCGAGGAGGTTTGGGCCATGGCCGTTTCCGTATCCGTCCTGCTGCTCCTGGTGGTCATCGCCGTGATCTTCCTGCGCACGGGCGGCCTGAAGTTCTCGCACGCGCTGGTCTGCGCGCTGCTCGGTTTCTTCCTGGCGAGCACGAGCATGGCGCCCACCATCCAGAACGGGGTGGCCGCGACGGCCGACGTGGTGTCCAGCCTGCGGCCCTGAACTCCCGGCGGAACGTTTCATGATCGTGAAGTGCGCGTGAAACCGCCCGACTTTCCATGTACATCTCAAGCACCCGGGCCTAGCGTCGCCGCGGCGCGACCTTCGTACGCACGCACCCGAGGAGCCGCATTGACCACCCGACCCCCCGGTCGGCGAGCCCGCGCACTCGCGCTCGTCGCCGCCGTGAGCGCGACCGCGCTCGCCCTCGCCACCCCCGTCGCCCTCGCCGACGACATACCGCTCGCCCCCGGGCACCGGCTCGTCGAGCACTACGAGGGGGCGCCCGCCACCGCCCGGCCCGTCCCGGCCGAGGCCCCGCCCCAGCACCCGTACCTCGCCCCCAACGGGCGCAGCGGGATGCACGCCGACGCCGCGGGCAGCGGCACCCACCCGTTCTCCGGGCCGCTCGGGCGCGACCCGAAGGTCAGCAGCGAGAAGATCGCCGCGCTCGGCGGCGAGTGCGCCACCGTCACCTTCGACGCGGGCGGCCGGCTCGTCACCGTCTGCGGCACCTTCAACGGCTTCCTGCTGAAGCTGCTCGACCCGCGCAGCCTGGCCACCCTCGCCGAGTACCAGCTCCCGCAGCGCTCCTCCACGGTCGAGGCCATCACCCGCCTCGACTTCGAGAAGATCTTCAAGGACACCTCCGGCGGCGCCTACTTCTACCTCGACGACCGCGACCGGGTCGTCCTGGCCGACTCCCGCCAGCACATCCTGCGCCTGGCTCACCGTCAGAAGGCTGACGGAGCCTGGGAGTTCGTGGTCGAGAACGACTGGGACCTGACCTCGCTCGTCCCGCACGACTGCGTCAGCTGGACCAATCTCTTCCCCAGCGGCGTCTGCGACCCGGTCACCTCCGTGATGCCCGACTGGGACGGCCGGATCTGGTGGGTCACCCGGCTCGGCCGCGTCGGCACCGTCGACCCCGCCACCGGCGCCCTGCGCGCGATCCGGCTGGACGGCGAGGAGATCCAGAACTCCTTCTCCGTCGCCGAGGACGGCGTCTCCATCGTCTCCGACCACGCCCTCTACAGCTTCCGCGCCGACCCCGACGGCACCCCGCGGATCCAGTGGCGCCAGACCTACGACCGGGGCACCGGCACCAAGCCCGGCTCGGTCAACCAGGGCTCCGGCACCACCCCCGACCTCTTCGGCCAGAACGGCGCGAAGTACGTCGCCATCACCGACAACGCCGACGACCGGATGAACATCCTGGTCTACCGGCGCGGCGCCGACGTGCCCGCCGCCGACCGGCTCGTCTGCACGGTCCCGGTCTTCGGCTCCGGCGCCTCCACCACCGACAACTCGCTGATCAGCTGGGGCAACAGCCTCGTCGTCGAGAACAACTACGGCTACGAGAACATCACCTCGCTCACCTTCGGCCGCAGCGTCGTCGGCGGCGCCACCCGGGTCGACGTCCGCCCCGACGGCAGCGGCTGCGACACCGTCTGGGAGAGCGACGTCCGCTCGCCCTCCACCGTGCCCAAGCTCTCCACCGCCAACGGCCTGCTCTACTTCTACGAGAAGCGCCCCAACGTCCTCGGCATCGACGCCTGGTACCTCACCGCCGTCGACTTCCGCACCGGCAAGCGCGCCTGGTCCCGCCTGACCGGCACCGGCCCCGCCTACGACAACAACTGGGCGCCCATCACCATCGGGCCCGACGGGACGGCCTACGTCGGCGTCTTCAACGGCATCGTCGCCGTCCGCGACGGCGCCTGACCCGCCCTACGCGCGCGGCTGCCCGGGACCCACGGGGGTCCCGGGCAGCCGCGTCCCCGCCGGACCTGGTGGGGTCCGGCGGGGCCCGCTCACTCCATCTCGGGCATGTCGCCGACCGTCGTCTTCGAGTCGATCACCGCGAACGCGGCCCCCTGCGGGTCCACGATCGCCGCGAACCGCCCGAAGGGACTGTCCATCGGCCCGAACACCTTCCGCCCGCCGGCCCGCTCGGCCGCCTCGACGGCCTTGTCGCAGTTGTCGACGGCGAAGTAGATCTGGATGTACGAGGGGATCTCCGGCGGGAAGTCCTCCCCGCTCATCTCCATCCGCCCCAGCACCGGCTCGGCCCCCACGTCGAAGAGCCGGTAGTCCATGTGCTCGTCCTTGATCTTCTTCGTGCCGTAGTCGAAGACCGTGCCGAAGAAGGCGTCGGACGCCCCCGTGTCACGGGTGAACACCTCCGCCCAGGCGTACGAGCCCGGCTCGCCCTCCAGCTCGAAGCCCTCGTGGGCGCCGCCCTGCCACAGCCCGAACACCACGCCCGCGGGGTCCCGGGCCAGGGCCATCGAACCGAAGTCGCCCACCTGCATCGGTTCCATCAGCAGCGTGCCGCCCGCCGCCTTGACCTTCTCCGCCGTCGTCTCGACATCGGGCGAGGCGAAGTACAGACACCAGGCCGACTGCGGCTCGCCGTCCTGGCCGGGCATCGGCGGGACGACCGCCGCGACCGCCTTGCCGTTCTTGTACGCCTGGGTGTAGTTGCCGAACTCCGAGGCGGACTCGCCGAAGGTCCAGCCGAGCACGTCCGCGTAGAACGCCTTCGCCCCCTCGACGTCCGTGAACATGGCGTCGGTCCAGACCGGCGTGCCTTCCGTGCGTGAAGCCATGACGGGACTCTCTCTTCCGATCGGTGAACGAATGCGTGCCTACCGCCACGCTATCCACGTCCGCCCCACCCCGCCTGGTGACGCACGGTGACCGAAGGGGGGTGCGGGGTGGCCGTGGGAACGGCACGGGGTGGGTCCCGTCACCGTCGGTGTTCTCGGGCGGCCGGGGCCAGCTCCTTGACCAGCGCCCAGAAGACCGGGAAGTCCGGGATCTCCTTCGACTCCCGCGCCCACCGGCCGCCCCCGGACGTCCGCACCACGAGCAGCCCGTCCCCGCGCAGCTCGCAGCGGCGCACCCGCTCCCACGCGGAGCGCCCCGACGGCAGCGTGATGCCCAGCCCGTCCAGCGCCACCTCCCCGAAGGCGACGCTGCCGCCCTTCTCCAGCGCCGTCACCGCCCGGGGCAGGGCGCGCCGCACGGTCTCGTCCAGGACGATCTGGGCCAGCTCGCGGATCTGCGAGTCGCTCGGCTTCGGCACCGTCTCCTCGTTCACGAAACCGTCCACCGTCACCGCCCGCCGACCGCCGGTGGACAGCCGGTACGCGTAGCGCGTCCCCGCGTACCCCCCGTGCACATACGTCCGCGTGACGTCCTGGTGCATCGCCGTCACCCCCTCCCACGCCACCGCCCGCGCGCCGCCGTCCCGGCCCGGGAAGAGCAGCCCCCGCTCGTACAGGTACACGTACTCGTCGGGCCGCAGCGAGGCGTTCGGCAGCCGCCCGTACGCCCACACCAGCCGCCCCAGCGCGCCGAACGGCAGCACCAGCAGCGGCACCCCCGCCCACGCGCCCACCAGCCGCGTGGCCAGCACCGGCAGCCCCAGGGCCGCGACCACCAGGAGCAGCAGCGCGGCGGGCGGCACGCCCCGGCGCCGCTCGCCCTCCCGGTGGTGCGCCCGGAACCCCCGCAGATACATCCCGAGCCCGGCCGCGCGCGCCGTCCGCGTGGCCTCCTCGCCCGGCGGCGGCACCGTCACCCGGTCGCCCGTCGCCCGGCCGCCCGTCCCCACGTCTCCCGTCCCCACGGAGCACCCCCCTCCCCCTCCTGACGATGATGTCAGGGGCGCCCCGGCGGGGCCAGACGCTCGACGGCATAGCGCGGGAACGGGCCCTCGTCGATGGGGAGTTCGGGCCGCCACAGCTTCAGCACCTGCGCCGAGGGCAGGAACAGCGCGGCGGGCAGCCGGTCGAGCGCCGTCCACTCCCAGCGCTCGATCTTGTCGGGCTCGGCGACGGCCGGGATGCCGCCGTGGGCGCCGACGACCGTCGCGGCGGTCAGCCGCGTGAGCTCCGCCGAGGTCGCGGTGTCCAGGATCAGCCCGATCACCCGCGCGTCGGCCTCGGCGGCCGTCAGCGTCGTCTCCTCGGCCAGCTCCCGCACCGCCGCCCGCTCGATCGACTCGCCGGGATCCACCTTGCCGCCGGGCAGCTCCCACACGCCCGAGCGGTGCAGGCCGAGCAGCACCCGGCCGGCCGGGTCGGTGACCACCACGCCGGTCCCGAGGGACGCCTGGGCGGGCGGGGGCTGGGTGTTGCGGTGGGCGACGGGCATCGGGAGGCTCCTCGGGCCGGGACTGCTGGCTCCTCCCAGCCAACACCACGGCACTGACAGCCGGCGGCGGGGCGGCGGCGGGGGAGGGGGAGGGCGCCCCTCACAGCACGGCGACGCCCAGCGGGCGCGAGCCCGCCGCCAGCCGCCGGGTGGAGCCGTCGGCGAGGTCCACGACGGTCAGCCCGTCCCAGTACCCGTCACGGGTGAAGCCGCCGGTGACGTACGCGGTGCGCCCGTCGGCCGAGACGGCCACGTCCTCGTGCGGGCCGTCCAGCGGGTAGACCCGCTCGGTCCCGTCCGGCGCCCGCACGGTGAGCGAGGGGCCCCGGTCGGCGGACGGGTCGATCGGCCCGGTGCCGACCGCGAGCAGGGTGCCGTCGGGGGTGACGGTCACGCCGTGCTGGTGGGTGTTCGCCGTCATCCGCTCGATCGTGGAGCGCCCGGTGCGCGGGTCCAGCACCACCAGCCGCTCGCCCTCGAACGGCAGCAGCAGCCGCCCGTCCGAGGGGCGCACGGCCGCGTAGTGCGGCTTCAGCCAGGAGCCGAGCCCGCCCTCGGTGCCGTACGGGGCCACCTCCATCCGGCGCGGGCGCAGGGTGTCGGCGCGGATCGCCGTCACGTCGAAGGAGTCGTGGTCCGTCGCGTACACCTCGGAGCCGTCGCGGGCCACGTCCACGTCGAAGGGGCGGCGGCCGACCGGCACGGCGGCGGTGACCTCCAGCGCCGCCGTGTCGATCACCTCCAGGGTGCCGTTCCCGCCCGGCACGTTGACACCCACGTACGCCCGCCGCCCGTCGGGGGAGAGCGCGATGCCCATGCCGCCGCCCCGGTACTCGCCGGTGGTGACCGGGCCGGTCCGTGTCCGGTACGGGATCAGCGCCAGGCGCGCGCGGGTGGCCGTGTCCACGACGGCCACGCCCTCGGCGGTCGCGACCCAGGCCCGCCCGTCGGCGCCGACCGCGAGCCCGTACGGCGCGGTGCCGACCCGGACCGAGCCGAGCGGGCCGCGCGCGGGGTCCACGAAGGTGACCGTGTCGGCGCCGAAGTCGGCGAGGAGCAGGGTGCCCGCGGGGGTGGGCGTGGCGGGAGAGGCCGGCGGGGCGGCCGGTGCGCGGGTCGGGGAGGGCGTGGCGGCGGCGGTGCGCGGGGTGTCCGTACCGCCCGCCGCGGCGCTCCCCGGGCCGCCCTGGGCGCAGCCCGCCAGCAGGACCGCTGTGACCGCGGTGACGGCGGTGACGGCGGCGAGTCCGGCGGGGGTGCGGGGGCGGTGCATCGGCGGCACTCCTCGGGAGGGGGATCGGGTGCTCCCTCCATGCTCCGGCCGCCCCGGGGCGGACCGGGTCAACCGATCGGCTGACCCTCCCGTTCCGGCCGCCCGCGGCTGGGTCATACTGACCCCGCTTCGTTCAACAGATTGTTTCAGGAGGACTCTTGGGCGCCAGTTTCAAGACGGTCGTCGAGGTGGGCCCCGCCCACCTCGGCCAGGCGACGGCCCTCGCCCAGGCGTTCCAGGACGCCATCGCCCCCGCCACCGTCAACTACGACTTCGAGCACATCCGCGCCGCCGCCGAGGCCATCCCCGGCAGCGACGTCGTCCGCATGGTCCGCGGCTGGGGGCTCCAGGAACACGCCCCCGTCCTGGTCATGGTGCTCTCCCTCAAGGAGGCCGTCCGCCAGGCCCTGCCGCCCGAGTCGGCGCAGGCGTCCTTCTGGGACACCGTCGAGCGCGAGCTCGTCGACGCCTTCACCGGGCTCGCCGCCCAGGAGGGCCTGCCGGGACTCTCGTACTACGAGGAGGGCGCCGACCGCACCCGCTACTACCGGGACCTCTTCTTCGCCCTCCAGGACGAGGAGACCGGCGCGCACATGTACGCCATCGCCTTCTGCATCGACGTCACCATCGGCCTCGACAAGGCCGCCGTCGGCGCCCTGACGATGACCGACGCCGTTCCGTTCGCGATCCGGCTCAACGCCATCGTGCTGCGCCAGGAGCTCGCCCCGGCCCTCGCGGGCTGAGCCCCCGGCACCCCGTCACGGCCCGCCGTCCCGGGCCATGGCCCACCGCCGGTACCGAGCGGTAACGTCGCCGCACCGCACCGCACCGCACCGCACCGCACCGCACCGCACAGACCGGCACGAGGACGGGACACCCGATGACCCAGAGGTTCGGCGACTACCAGAACGAGATCTACTTCGCGGGGCTCTTCGGCACCCTGCCCACCCTGCCCATGACCTTCGCCGAGCTCGCCGAGCGGGCCCGGGCCGCCCTCCCGCCGTCCGTCTGGTCGTACGTGGCCGGGGGCGCGGGCGAGGAGCACACCCAGCGCGCCAACACGGAGGCGTTCCGGCACTGGGGCCTGGTGCCCCGGATGATGGTCGGCGCCGCCGAACGCGACCTCACCGTCGACCTGTTCGGGATGCGGCTGCCCTCGCCGCTGCTCATGGCCCCCGTCGGCGTCATCGGCCTCTGCGCCCAGGACGGCCACGGCGACCTCGCCACCGCCCGCGCCGCCGCCCGTACCGGCGTCCCGATGATCGCCTCCACGCTGAGCGTCGACCCGCTGGAGACCGTCGCGGCCGAGTTCGGCGACACCCCGGGCCTCTTCCAGCTGTACACCCCCACCGACCGCGCCCTCGCCGAGAGCCTGGTGCGCCGCGCCGAGGCAGCAGGCTTCCGGGGCATCGTCATCACCCTGGACACCTGGGTCACCGGCTGGCGCCCCCGCGACCTCGCCACCGGCAACTTCCCCCAGCTGCGCGGCCACTGCCTCGCCAACTACACCTCCGACCCGGTCTTCCGCGCCCGCCTCGCCAAGCCGCCGGAGGAGGACCCGCAGGCCGCCGTCCTGGAGTGGACCGGGCTCTTCGGCAACCCGCTGACCTGGGACGACCTGCCCTGGCTGCGCTCCCTGACCGAGCTGCCCATCATCCTGAAGGGGCTGTGCCATCCGGAGGACGTCCGCCGGGCCAGGGACGGCGGCGTGGACGGCATCTACTGCTCCAACCACGGCGGCCGGCAGGCCGACGGGGGCCTGCCCGCCCTCGACGCGCTGCCCGGCGTGGTCGCCGCCGCCGAGGGGCTGCCCGTGCTCTTCGACTCCGGCGTCCGCACCGGCGCCGACGTCGTCAAGGCCCTCGCGCTCGGCGCCACCGCCGTCGCCGTCGGCCGCCCGTACGCCTACGGGGCGGCCCTCGGCGGCACCGACGGCATCGTCCACGTGCTCCGCGCCCTGCTCGCCGAGGCCGACCTGATCATGGCCGTCGACGGCTACCCGACCCTCGCCGACCTCCGCGCGGAGGGCGCCCTGCGCCGGGTCTGACGGGGCGGAGGGCTCCCGGGGCGGGCCGCGGCGGGGCCGGACCCCGGCCCCGCCCCGGGCGGCTCAGCGCCGCCCGAGGAGCTCCGCGAGCCGGGAGAACCCGTCGGCCCCGTGCCCGAGCGCCACCGCCCGGCGCGCCAGCCCCTCGGCGGCCCGCATCACACCCGCCTCGATGCCGTGTCCCTCCGAGGCGTGCACGATGTGCGCCATCGAGGAGACCGCCGAGGTCAGCGGATTGCCCTCGCCCGAGTACGAGCCGCTCTCCACGTCCTCGGCCCACTCCCGGAACAGCGGCGGCAGGATCGCGCCGATCCCCTCGGCGAACGGGGCCAGTTCGCTCGGCGCGACGCCCTCCGCCGAGGCCAGCGCCAGCGCGTGGGCGTACCCGGTCATCGAGGTCCAGAAGATGTCCAGCAGCGCGATGTCGTACGCGGCGGCCCGCCCGACGTCCGCGCCGAGGTGGGTGTGGCCGCCGCCGAGGAGGCGCAGCACCGCGCCGTGCTCGGCGTGCGCCTCGGGCGACCCGCTGAACAGGAACACGGCGTGCGGCGTGCCGATCGTCGTGCTCGGCGTCATGATCGCGCCGTCCAGGTAGCCGATCCCGTGCTCGTCGGCCCAGCGGCCGGTGTCCCGGGCCCGCGCGGGCGTGTCGGCCGACAGGTTCACCAGGGTGCGGCCCTTGAGCGCGGCGGTGACCGGCTCCTGCCGCAGCACCGCGTCGGCGGCGTCGTAGTCGACCACGCAGACCACGGTCAGCGGGCTCGCCGCGACCGCCTCCGCCGCGCTCGCCGCGCCGTTCGCGCCGCGGGCGACGAGCTCGCGGTCCCGGCCGGGGGTGCGGTTCCACACGGTGGTGCGCACCCCGGCGGCCACGAAGGCGCCGGCCAGCGCGCGGCCCATGGGGCCGAGTCCGAGCACGGTGACGGCGGGAGGGGTGGCCGAAGACATGGGGGAACTCCTTGGGAGATGAGCCGAGTCACGTATGTGAGGTAAGAAGGGAAGGACAGTTGTTCGGGTACGAGTGAGAGGCCGGAGGGCGACGCCGATGACGCGCAGCCGCGCACAGGACACGGAGGTGTGCGGGGTGACCGCCGCGGTCGCCGTGATCGACGGCAAGTGGAAGACCCTGCTGCTGTGGCTGCTGGAATCCGGCCCGCGCCGGCCGGGCGAACTGCTCCGCGAGATCCCGGCGATCAGCGAGAAGGTGCTGACGCAGACCCTGCGGGAGATGGCGGCGGACGGTCTGGTCCACCGTGAGGCGCACGACGTGGTGCCGCCGAAGACCGTCTACTCGCTGACCGGCTTCGGCCGTGATCTGGCGGCGGCGCTGGCTCCGCTCTCCGACTGGGGCCACCGCCGGCTGGACCGGCTGGCCGAGGAGCGCTCCGCGTCCTGAACCGCCTTCTTCCTCCTCCCTGTTGATGCCCTCCGGCCGCCCTCGCGACCTCCGTCAGCCTCTCCCGGGGACGGCGACGGCGACAAGTACCCACAAAAAAGTGGGTGTCGAGGACGCGGACCGGCCCCGTACGGGGAGTGGATCCCTGTACGGGGCCGGTGAGGGCGGCGCGCGCGTCGGCCGTGCGTCAGCCGAGCGCGGCTATCGCGGCGACGGCGAAGGAGTGGTCCTGCTCGGGGGCCCCGCCGCCGATGCCGACGGCGCCGACGAGCCGCCCGTCGCGGTGGACGGGCGCGCCGCCGCCGATGAAGAGCAGCGGCCGGTCGAGCGCGGTGGGCAGCGAGTGGAACGGTCCGTCCGGCTTGACCAGGTCGACGAGCTCGGCGGTCGGGGCGTTCAGCTGGAGCGCGGTGTACGCCTTGCGGGTGCTGGTCTCGCCGGAGATCAGGACGGCCCGGTCGTCGCGGCGGAAGGCGAGGAGGTGCCCGCCGGCATCGAGGACGGTGACGCTGACGGTGACCCCGGCGTCGTCGGCGGCGCGGCCGGCGGCGGCGATGAGGGTGTCGGCGTCGTGACGGGTGAGGCTCATGGGGATCGCTTTCGTGGAGATGCGTGGGGGGAGAGGGGGACAGAGGGGAGGGAGGGGAGGGAGGGTCAGTGGTGTACGGGGACGGGGACGGCGTTCTCGGCATCCCCGGTCGTGGTCGTGGTCGCGCTCGCGGTCGCCGTTGTCGTCGCCGTCGCCGGGGCGCGGCGCTCCAGGGCGGCGGACCAGAAGGCGAGGCCGAGGGCGGCGGCGGCGAGGGCGGCGCCGACCCAGTTCGGGGCGGTGAGGCCGAGGCCGCGGGCGATGACGAGCCCGCCGAGCCAGGCGGCGAGCGCGTTGCCGAGGTTGAAGGCGCCGATGTTGACGGCGGACGCCAGGGTCGGGGCGCCGTGGGCCTGGTCGAGGACGCGCTTCTGGAGCGGCGGCACGGTGGCGAAGCCGAGGGCCCCGATCAGGAGGATCGCGACGGCGGCGAGGACCTTGTTGCCGGCGACCAGGGTGAAGACGCCGAGGACGGTCGCGAGCCCGCCGAGGGTCACGTACAGCAGCGGCATGAGGGCGCGGTCGGCGAACCGGCCGCCGATCAGGTTGCCCGCGAACATGCCGACGCCGAAGAGGACGAGCAGCCAGGTGACGGCGCCCTCGGAGTAGCCGGCGACCTCGGTCATCATGGGCGCGATGTAGGTGATCGCGGCGAACACGCCGCCGAAGCCGAGCACCGTCATGGCCATGGCGAGCAGCACCTGCGGGTTGCGGAAGGCGGTGACCTCCCGGCGCAGCCAGGCGCCCTCCGGGCGGGGCATGGCGGGGACGAGCCGGGCGATGCCGAGCAGCCCGACGACGCCGAGCGCGGCGACGATCGCGAAGGTGACGCGCCAGCCGGCGGCCTGGCCGATGTAGGTGCCGAGGGGGACGCCGACGATGTTGGCGACGGTCAGTCCGGTGAACATGGTGGCGATGGCGCCGGCCTTCTTCTCCGGCGCGACCAGCCCGGCGGCGACGACGGAGCCGATCCCGAAGAACGAGCCGTGGGCGAGCGAGGCGACGACCCGGCCGGTCAGCATCAGCCCGAAGCTCGGGGCGAGCGCGGAGACCAGGTTGCCGACCACGAACAGGCCCATGAGCAGCATGAGCATCCGCTTCCGGCTGACCTTGTTCCCCAGCACCGTCAGCACCGGCGCGCCGACGACGACGCCGAGCGCGTAGCCGGTGACCAGCAGTCCGGCGGTGGGGATGGACACGCCGAAGTCTCCGGCGACCTGGGGCAGCACGCCCATGATCACGAACTCGGTGGTCCCGATCCCGAAGGCCCCGATGGCCAGCGCGAGGAGTGCGAGCGGCATGGCTCCACCCTTCCGTATTGCTTGAGTGAGCTCTTTACGTGCATTCACAATAATTGCAGACGCGCGTTAATTGCAAGCGCAGGTAATCAGCGCCGGAAGGATCTTGGTGGCTCGGTGGCTCGGTGGCTCGGTGGCTCGGTGGCCGGGCAGCCCGGCAGCTCGGTTGCGGCCTCGCTAGGCCAGCAGCCCGATCAGCACCGGCCCGCACAGCGGGAGCAGGAAGCTGGAGAAGACGTACGTCACCGTGTACCCGACCAGCGGGGTCGCGCTGCCCGTCATCGCCGTCACCGCGCTGATCGCCGGAGTGCTGCACTGCTGCCCCGCGATCGCGCCGAGCAGCACCGGGGGCTCGATCCGCAGGAACCTGCGGCCCACCCACAGCGACAGCAGCGCCGGGACCAGGACCATCAGGACGCCCATCGAGGGCAGCAGCACCGGGTGCCGGGCCAGCAGGTCGAAGGCGTCGCCGCCCACCGAGAGCCCGACGCAGGCGATGAACACCGCGAGCCCCAGGTCCTTGGCGAGCCGCGCGGCCGGCGCCGGGAACTCGCCCCACGTCGGCCGCGACGCCCGGAGCTTGCCGAGCAGCAGCCCCGTGACCAGGCAGCCGCCGCCGGTGCCGAGCGACACCGGGACCGAGCCCAGCGGCACCTTCACCATCCCGAGCAGGACGCCCGCCGCGAGACCGAAGCCGAGCAGCACGAAGTCGGTGCCGCCCGTCTCGGCCACGACCTTGCCCAGCCGCCCGCCCACCGTGCGCACCTGCGCGGGCGAACCGCTCAGTTCGACCACGTCGCCGGTGCGCAGTGTGGTTCCCTCGGCCACCGCCAGCTCCTTGCCGCCGCGCGCCAGCGAAGCGAGCCGGACGCCGTGGCCCGACTCCGGGAGCCGCTCCCGCAGCCTCGGCAGCGCCAGCCCGTCCAGCGCGCGCTCCGTCACCACGATCCTGGCCGTGCTCCACTCCGGCTCCGGCACGCCCTCGGGAAGCACCTCCTCCCGCCCCAGCGCGGGGCCGACCCGCAGCACCGCCCTGCGCGGCCCGACCACCACGGCCAGCTCGTCCCGGAGCAGCTCCGTCCCCGGCGCGGTCTCCCGCCAGACCCCGTCCCGCAGCACGTGCGAGACCGTCGCCCGGCCGCGGCCCGGGGCCTCCGCCCGGCTCACGGTCAGCCCCGCCGCCGCGCCGCCGACGCGATAGCAGCGCCCCACGACGGCGGGCAGCGCCGCGCCGCCGCCGGTCCCGGTGGGGCGCGCCCCGGCGTCCGGCCGGTAGCGCAACAGCAGCGGCGCCACCTGGCTGGTGAAGAGCACGATGGTGATCAGCCCGAACAGATAGCAGACCGTGTACGCGGTCGCGACATGCCCGACCAGGAGCGAGGTGCGGTCCGCGCCGAGCCCCAGCCCCTCGATGGCCTGGCTCGCCGTGCCGACCACGGCGGACTCCGTCGCCGAGCCGGCCAGCATGCCGCCCGCGGTGCCGAGGTCGAGGTGCGCCGCCTTGCTGACGGTGACCGCGATCCCCATCACCGTGACGGTCTCGATCAGCGACAGCACCGCGAACCGGGCGCCCTGCCGGTTTAGGTTCCCGAAGAAGGCCGGCCCGCCCGAGTAGCCGAGCGCGAAGATGAACAGGGCGAAGCAGAGGTTCTTCAGCTCCCCGCTGACCGGCACCCCGAGCTGCCCGATCGCCAGGGCCGCGATCAGGGTGCCGCACACCCCGCCGAGTCTCACCGGCCCCACCCGTAGCCGTCCGATCAACATGCCCACGGCGATGGAGACGAACACCGCCGTCTCCGGCGCCCGGTCCAGGACGTTGTGCAGCCACTGCATGCGCTTCTGCCTTCTCGCGTAGGGATCGCGAACGAAAGCTAGGGAAGCCGCCTTCAGTCCCCCTTCAAGAAGGCTTCAAACGGGCCTGCCCCGGCCCCGCGGCCCTTGAAGCCGGGCCCAAGGCGCCCGGCGGAGAGTGGAACGCGGCCCGGGGTCTCGGAGGCACCGGGCCGTTCAGGGGCTTCGCCGCAGTGCTGCGCGCCGGGCCCGTCGTTCCGTCACAAGGTGAATGAACGTGCACGCCATCACATCAACGTTCGAGCAATATCCGGAATTGCTCGTCTTCCTCACCCTCGCCGTGGGCTTCCTCATCGGCAAGGTGCACTGGAAGACCATCGCCCTGGGCTCCGTGACCGGAACCCTGGTCGCCGGGCTCGTCCTCGGCCAGATCGGCGTCGAGGTCACCGGCCCGCTGAAGGCGTTCGCCTTCCTCGCCTTCCTCTTCGCCCTCGGCTACCGGGTCGGCCCGGTGTTCTTCCGGGGCCTCAAGCGCGACGGCCTGCCGCAGGTCGGCCTCGCCCTGATCGTCTGCGTCACCGGCCTCGGCGTCTGCTACCTGTTCGCGAAGATCGCCGGCTACGACCCCGGCCTCGGCGCGGGCATGCTCGGCGGCGCGCTCACCCAGTCCGCGGTCATCGGCGTCGCCCAGGACGCCATCGGACAGCTCCCGGGCCTCTCCGACGCGGCCCGCACCGACATGGCGAACATCGTGCCGGTCGCCTACGCCGTCACGTACGTCCTCGGCACCATCCTCTGCGCCCTGTTCCTCGCCAACGTGGCACCGCGCCTGCTCGGCGTCGACCTCGCCGAGGAGAGCCGCCGCCTGGAGCAGAAGATGAAGGTCGAGGCCGCCAACGCCGACCTCTCCAGCGCCTACTACGACGTCGTGCTCCGCTCGTACGAGCTGGCCGTCGACACCTTCGACGGACGCACCGTCGCCGAGGCCGAGAAGCTGCTCGCCGCGCACGGCGGCCCGAAGTACATCACCCGGGTCCGCACCCCCCAGGGCGTCACGGGCGCCGTCGCCGACACCGTCCTGCACAAGGGCGACGTCGTCGCCCTCACCTGCCGCCGCGAGAACCTCCTCGAACTGGAGCAGGGCGAGGTCTTCGGACCCGAGACCGCCGACCGCGAGCTCCTCGACTACGCCAACGAGAGCCTCGACGTCATCATCAGCCGCAAGGGCGGCGCCGGCCGCACCATCGGCGAGCTGCGCACCTCGGCCGCCTACCGGGCCGTCTACCTGGAGAAGGTCGTCCGCCAGGGAGAGTCGCTGCCGCTCGGCCACGACGTGAAGCTCCACCCCGGCGACACCATCACCCTGACCGGCCCCGAGGACCTGGTCGAGCGGGTCGCCAAGGAGCAGGGCACCCCCGCCCGCACCTCGGAGACCGCCGACGTCTCCTTCATGACCCTCGGCGTGTTCCTCGGCGGCCTGATCGGCATCCCCGCCCTGCACTTCGCGGGTGTTCCGCTCGCCCTGTCCACCAGCGGCGGCGCCCTGATCATGGGTCTGGTCTTCGGCTGGCTGCACGGCCGCAACCCGCGCCTCGGCCACTGCCCCAAGCCCACCCTGTGGCTGCTGGACACCGGCGGTCTGTGCCTGTTCGTCGGCGTCGTCGGCCTCAACGCCGGGCCGAGCTTCGTCTCCGGCCTGAAGCAGGCCGGTGTCGGACTCTTCCTCTGGGGCGCGATCGCCACGATGGTCCCGCTGATCGTGGGCCTCTACGTCGGCCGGTACATCTTCAAGATGGAGGTTCCCATCCTCCTCGGCGTGCTCGCCGGGGCGCAGACCACCACCGCCGCGATCGGCGCGATCACCGAATCCGCCAAGAGCCGCGTCCCGGTGCTCGGTTACACCGTGCCGTACGCCGTCGGCAACGTGCTGCTCACCCTGTGGGGCGTGCTGATGGTGGCCCTGCTGCACTGACCGGCCCCGCCGTCCCCCTCCGGGGCCCCGCCCCCGCCCCCTCCCCTTCGTCCTCCTCTCCCTCCTCCCCCCCACGTAGAACTACGGAGTCGTGCCATGACCGAAAGCAGCGTTTCCCGCGAAGAGATGCGCCGGCTGAGCAAGCTGAGCCCCTTCGAGCTCAAGGGCGAGCTGATCGCCCTCGCCGCCCGCAGCGGCGACGAGAACTCCCGCTCGATGCTGAACGCCGGACGCGGCAACCCGAACTGGATCGCCACCGGCCCCCGCGAGGCGTTCTTCGCCCTCGGCGCCTTCGCGATCGAGGAGTCCCGCCGGGTGTGGACCGCCGACAACCTGGGCGGCATGCCCGCCCGTTCCGGCGTCGCCGAGCGCTTCCGGACCTTCGTGCAGCGCAACCCGGGCATGGCCGGCATCGGTCTGCTGGAGCGCTGCGTCTCGTACGCCGTCTCCGCCCTCGGCTTCGACGCCGACGCCTGGGTCCACGAGCTGGTCGACGGCCTCATCGGCGACAACTACCCCGTCCCGGACCGCATCCTGACGCACTGCCAGGAAGTCGTGCGCAGCTACGTGGCGGCCGAGATGTACGGCTCCGAGAGCCCCGAGGGCAGCTTCGACGTCTTCGCGACCGAGGGCGGCACCGCCGCCATGTGCTACATCTTCGACTCGCTGATGGTCAACAAGGTGCTCAGGAAGGGCGACAAGATCGCGCTCCTGGTGCCCACCTTCACCCCCTACATCGAGATCCCGCACCTGGAGCGCTACGGCTTCGAGGTCGTCAAGGTCGAGGCCAACCTGTTCGCCGAGGCCGGGGTCCGCGAATGGCGCTACCCCGACGCCGAGATCGACAAGCTCGCCGACCCGTCCGTCAAGGCCGTCTTCGTGGTCAACCCCTCCAACCCGCCGTCGGTGGAGATGAGCGACCACGTCCGCGACCGGATCGTGGACATCGTCAAGCACCACAACCGCGAGCTCATCGTCGTCACCGACGACGTCTACGGCACCTTCGTCGACGGCTTCACCTCGCTGGTCGCCGCCATCCCGCAGAACACCCTGCTCGTCTACTCCTACTCCAAGCACTACGGCTGCACCGGCTGGCGGCTCGGCGTGATCGCCCTGCACCAGGACAACGTCATCGACCGGATGATCGCCGCGCTGCCCGCCGAGGAGCGCGCCGCGCTCGACGAGCGGTACGGCTCCCTCCAGCTCGACCCGTGGAACCTGAAGTTCATCGACCGCATGGTCGCCGACTCCCGCGAGGTCGCCCTCAACCACACCGCCGGCCTCTCGCTGCCCCAGCAGGTGCAGATGATGCTCTTCTCCCTCTTCGACCTCCTGCCCGAGGGCCAGGAGTACAAGAAGCTCATCCAGAGCATCGTCCACCGCCGCCTCGACCTGCTCCTGGAGGGCAGCGGCATGAAGATCGCGGACGACCCGAAGCGCGCCGCGTACTACATCGAGCTGGACATCCTGGCGGAGGCGGAGCGCGAGCAGGGCAAGGAGTTCGCGGACTACCTCGAAGCCACCTACGAGCCCACCGACATCCTGTTCCGGCTCGCCGAGCAGACCTCCGTGGTCCTCCTCAACGGCGGCGGCTTCGACGGCCCCGAATGGTCGGTCCGGGTCTCCCTCGCCAACCTCGACGACCTCGACTACCTCAAGATCGGCCACAGCGTCCGCGAGGTCCTCGACGGCTACCTCGCGGAGTGGCGGGCCGTGACCCCCGTGGGCGCCTGGTCCGAGTAGTCCCGTGAACCACTCGGCCCTCCGCTCCCCGGCCGGGGCGAGCGGAGGGCCGAGTCCGCGTTCCGGGACGCTCCGGGAGCCCTCAGCCGCGTACCGGAGCGCAGCGGGCGGCGAGCTCCGCCCCGTCCCAGTCCGCCGGACGGTGCGAGGCGGCGACCCGCAGCAGCGCGGACGGCCCGTCGCCGGGCTCGCGCAGCAGGTCGACCGCCGCGTCCCGGTCCCCGCCCCGCCACAGCGCCAGGGCCGCCACGACCCGGCCGAGGCCCAGACAGGCGAACGGCCAGGAGCGGACCACGTCTTCCAGGCGCAGGGCGAGGGCGCGGGCGGTGTCGGTCGGGGTGGCCGGGGCGGGGGCGTGGGGCGCGGCGGTGGTGTCGGCTGTGCCGGCCGTGCCGGCCGTGCCTGGGGCGCCTGGGGCGCCTGGGGTGCCAGTGGTGACGATGGTGCCCGTGGTGGCGCGCAGCGCGAGCAGCTCGCGGAGGGCGTGCAGGCAGCCGACCAGCAGCGGGCCGAACTCGGCGTCGGGATCGCGCAGTCCGGCCTCGATCACCCGGTCCGCCTCGGCCGCCCGGTCGTCCAGGATCAGCAGCAGCGCCTCCACCGCGGCGATCCGCAGCCCCGCGGCGGGCACCCGGCCCCGGCAGCCCACCAGCCGCGCGAAGCGCAGCGCCCCGCGCGCGGCGGCCGGGTCGCCGCACAGCCACTCGAGCCCGGCGAGCACGGGGCCGACGACCGCCGACAGGTGCCCCGAGCCCCAGGCGGCGCCCGACTCGCGCGCGGGCGCCGCGCCCAGCGCCCGGTAGGCGGCCCGGAACTCCTCCAGGGCGCGGGTCCAGTCGCCGTCGAACAGCGCCCGGACACCGCGCACGGTCAGCCGGTACGTGGTCCCCTCCGCGCCGTCCCGCCCGCCGGGCCCCTCGCCCGGCCCTTCGGCGTACGCGCCGAGGGTGCCCCACTCCTCCGCCTCCTCGGGGCGCCCGCACAGGAGCAGCCCGAGGCGCGCGGCGGCGAGCGCCTCCGCGTCGCCGAGCGGCAGCGCCAGGTCCACCGCGCGCCGGAAGTCGTCGACGGCGTCGGCGAGACCCTCCCCGCCCCACTGCATCCGGACCCGCGCCCGGCGGATCCGCAGCCCGGCGGCGGCCCGGTCGGCCGCCTCGTCGCCGTGCGCCTCCTCGGCGGCCCGCAGCGCCCGGTCGAGCCACCGCAGCCCCTCCCGGGCGCCGGGCTGGTCGTCGGCCAGCTCGGCGGCGCGCGACAGGACGCGGATGACCTCGGCGTGCGGCAGGTGCAGCCGCCCCCGCCAGGCGTGCTCGGCGAGGACCGCCGGCCCGCCGTGCCCGGTCGCCGCGAGGCGCCGGTACAGCCGCGCGTGCATCTCGGCGACGGCCAGCTGGCCCCAGCCGCACCGCACCGCGTCCCCGTACAGCGGCACGGCCAGGCGTACGAAGCCGGGCGGGACGCCCTCGTCGCTGAGCAGCCCGAGCGCCAGCAGGGACTCCAACGGGCCCTGCCCGCCGTCGCCGTGCGGGTGCTCGGCCAGCGGCACGGGGAACGGCTCCCCGTACACGGCGGCGGCCAGCAGCAGGTTCCCGGCCCGTTCGTCGGGCACCGCGAGCCGCACCTGCCGCACCACGCCGTCGGGGACCTCGACGCGCAGCGTGCGCGCGGGGTCCGCCTGCTCGGCGGCGGCGTCGGCGAGCAGGGCGAGCAGCCGGGGGTGCCCGCCGGTCCGCTCGTACGCGAGCCGTACGGACTCGTCGTCGACCGGCGTCCCGGTCCGGGACCGCACCAGCTCGCCCGCCTCGGCCGCGCTCAGCCGGCCCAGGGTGAGCCGACGGCCGGCCTGCACGGCGGCGTTCCAGCGGACCCGGTCGCGGGCCTGGGCCTCGGGGCCGGTCGCGACGACCAGCAGCAGGGGCAGCGCGGCGGCGCGGGCGGCGAGGAGTTCGAGGGCGCGCAGGGAGTCGCCGTCGGCGAGGTGGAGGTTGTCGACGAGCAGCACCGTGGGCGGGAGCGCGTCCTCCGTGAAGTGCCGCAGCAGGGCGAGCCGGGCGGTGAAGGCGGCGGCGCTGGTGCCGGAACCGGCGGCCTCGGCCTCCGCGACGGCGGCGAGCGCTCGTACGGCGGCCCCGTACGACTCGTTGGCCGGGCCCCCGAGTTGGCTGAGCAGTCGCCCCCACAGCCACAGCGGAGGGGCACCGTCCATCAGGGGCGCCGTCTCGGAGGCCGTGCGGATGCCGCGGGCGGCGGCGAGCTCGCGGGCCAGGCGCAGCACGGAGGACTTGCCGCAGCCCGCGCGCCCCTGGGCGACGAGCAGCCCGCCGGTCCCCTCGGCGAGGGCGTCCAGCGCGGCCACCAGGGACGTGCGCTCGTCCTTGAGGCCCGAGAGCGCGACCTCGGTGTCGGGCCTCGGCCGGGACCGGGCGGGGGCGGGCTCCGGGGCCGGGGCCGGGGAGGAGGCCACGGGGGACGGTGCTACGGCGGGCGGTTCGGGGGACTCCCGCAGGACCTCGGCCAGCGTGCGCTGGAGCAGCGGTCCCGGGGGGAGGCCCGTGCGCTCGGCGAGCGCCTCGCGGGTGCGGTGGTAGGCGGCGACCGCGTCGGCCCGCAGCCCCGCGCGGTGCAGCGCCGTCATGTACATCCAGCAGGCGGGCTCGCCCGCCGGGTCGGCGGCGCACCGGGCCGCCAGGTCGTCCATCACCTCGGCCTGCCGCCCGCAGTCGAGGGCGGCCGTCAGACGCAGTTCGACCGCCTTGTCGTGGACCGCGCCCAGCGCGGCGGCCTCGGCGCGGGCGAACTCGTAGGCGCCGAACTCCTCGAACGGGTCGCCGCGCCACAGGGCCAGGGCCTCGGTGGCCAGGTCCATGGCGGCGGCCGGTTCGGCGGCGGCGAGCCCGGCGGCCCGGGAGCAGGCGGCCCGCATCCGGTGCACGTCCACCTGGTCGGGGTCCACGTCGAGCAGATAGCCCGGGGCCCGGGTGACGATGAGCGACCGGCCCTCGTCCCCGCACGCCTCGGCGAGCGCGCGGCGGAGGTTGGACACGTACACCTGGAGGGTGCCGGTGGAGCGGTGGACGCCGGGCCCCCAGACCTCCTCCATGAGGCGCTGCTGGGAGAGCGTCCGGCCGGGACGGGTGGCCAGCAGGGCGAGGACGGCCCGCTGACGGGGCGGACCGAGGGGGACGACCCGGTCGCCGACGCTCGCCCGCATCGGCCCGAACAGCCGGAACTCCAGCATCGCAGTCCTCTCGCGCCCGCCGCCCGCGACGGCCCCAACGGATCCACATTAGGGAGCGGCGGCGCGTCGCGGCAGAGCCCTTCGGCCCGCCTCCGGGTGACCTACGCCCCGGACCGCCCCGGGCCCGCCGAGGCGGCTCCCGGCCGCCCCGTCCAATCAGGAGGAGCGGTTCCGGCGGCGCCGGGTGAGCAGCCAGCCGGCCGTGACGGACGCCACGGCGACCAGCGAGGCGAGTCCGACCGAGGCGCCGGTGCGGGCCAGCGATCCGCCGTCGTGCCCGCTCCCGTCACCGCCCGCCGCGGGAGCGCCGGTCGGCGTGGCCGTCGCTCCGGGGGTGGGCACCGTCGCGGTGGGCGTCGGGGTGGGCCGGACCGGCACCGTCGGCGTCGGGGTGGGGGAGGGGGTGGCGGGGTCGGTGGGGACGACGGTCCGCTCGACGGGCGTCCTCGTGGTGTTGGACGTGCTGGTCAGCCCGGCGCCGTCCAGGGGGTCGACGAACGTGGTCCGCGCGGTGTTCTCGACCGTGGTGCCGGCGGCCTCGTCGGCGACCTTCACGCGGAAGGAGACGCGGACCTCCTCCCCGGGGCTGAGGCTGCCGGCCCCGGTCGCGCCCGCCCCCCGGCCGATCCGGAACCGCACCCGGTCCCCGGTCTGCTCGGCCTCGTCGTCGCCCGCCCGGTCGGTGAGCGGCCGGGAGCCGATCCGCAGGGAGCCGGGGACGTAGCGGGTGCCGGCGGGCAGGGTGTCCTCGACCAGCACGTCCTCGGCCCGGTCGCCGCCCCCGTTGCGTACGACGACGGCGTACTCCAGGACGTCGCCGGTCGACGCCCCGGGGCCGCCCGGGGCGTCGGTGTCCGTCACGGACTTGGCGGTGACGAGGCAGGGCCCGGTGCCGAAGCTGATGTGGTCGAGGAAGTTGCCCACGCTCGGGTCGCCTCCGGCGGTGGAGACCGCGCGGAACGCGAACCTCGTACGGGTCTGCCCGGCCGGCACCCGGTACTCGCCGCTGTGCTCCCCCCACGCCAGGCCGTCGGCCAGCCGTCCCTGCGGGACCAGTTCGCCGTCCGGCGGCCCGATGAGGACCTCCATGACGTCGGTGCCGCTGCGGCCCCGGTGGTCGAGGCGCCAGCGCAGGGACTGGCCGGGACGGGTCTCGACGTCCTGGTAGAGCGTGGACGCCTGGGTCGCGTTCAGCTCGGCGAACTGACGCCCCTCCGGCGCCCCGACACCCCTGTAGCCGTCGGACCACAGCTCGATCCGCCGGTCGTCGGCCGTGGTCCGCCAGCCGGGCACCTCGCCCTCGTCGAGGAACCGGAACGTGGTGTCGGGGAGGGCGGGGGACTCGAACCCGCCGTTGGTCAGGGAGATCGCCCCGGGACAGTCGGCCGGCCGCTGCTCCGCGTGCGCGACACCGGGCGCCCCCGCCAGGGCGAGGGGTATCGCGGCGGTGAGTCCCAGGGCGAGGACGGCCTTCGGGCGACGTGCGGTGGCGGGGGTCGGCGGCTGCGGCACAGGGGTTCTCCCTCGTGGGTCGGGTCTCTCCAACAGGACTGAGGGAGGCTAGACCTGAATCACGGTGAATGTCCAAAATTGAATCTTCGTGCCTGAATGGGCGTAAGGTGCCTTGTGTGTCGTACGGGTGGGGGAGCGGGGCGGCCGGCCCGCGCGCCCTCGCCGCCCCTTACCGCTCCTTGCGTCCCCAGACGCCCGTCCCCCGCCTTCCGGCGCCTGGCCCCCGTCAGCCCTCCGCCCGCAGCAGCCCGTCCACGACCGCCCGCGCGGCCCGGACCACCGCCGCGCGGGTGTCCGGCGTGTGGTCGAGGGTCTCGAAGGCGTGCCGGGCCAGCGGGGCGTCGATCACCTCGACCTCCGCCCCCGCCTTCCCCGCCGCGGCCAGGAACGCCTCCACCGCCGTCGCGAAGACCTTGTGCTCCCGGCCCGCCCGGATCAGCACCAGCGGCGGACTCGCCGCCCCCACCGCCGCCACCGGGCGGAACGCCGGGTCCACCGCCCGCCACGACGGCGGCGGGGCGAGCACCGGATAGCTCAGGGCCACGGCGCGCAGCCACAGCGGCGGCGCGGCGAGCCAGTCGGCCGACAGCAGGCCGCCCGCCGACAGGAACCAGAGCGCGACCCGGTCCCCGTCCACCCGGGGATCGGCGCGTACGAGCTCGACCGCCGCCGCCACGTCCGCCGCGGCCCGCGGGTAGTCCTCAAGACCGTGCAGCCGGTGGTCCACGGTCGCCCCGACCACGCCGAGCCCCGCCAGATAGCGGGCGTAGCCGAGCAGCGTCGCCGAGTCGCGCGGCGTCGGCCGCTGCTCGGGGGACACCGGTCCGCCGTGCACCAGCAGCACCGCCGGCCGAGGCCCTTCGGCCTCCGGCAGGTGCAGGTCGACCCGGCCCCGCCGCTCCCGGGGGCGCTCCGGGACGTCGAGCAGGAACGTGCCGGGCGCCGCGTCCGCCGCCCCCGGCCCCGCCGCCTCGGGACGCGGTGGCGCCACCCGGTGCCCCTCGTCCGCCGCCGCCCCCAGCAGCGCCCCCGCGAGCGCCTCGGGCGCGGACAGCATCGGCCAGTGACCGGTGGGCAGTTCGAGGAAGCCGACCCGGGGCGACGCCAGCGCCCGGTACTCCGGCGGGCCCGTCGCCACCAGCAGCTCCACCATCGCGATCCCCGCACCGCCCGCCGTGCACAGCACCCCCGTCGTCGGCCGGTCGAAGGGCGAACCGGCCAGCCGCAGCGGCTCGGTCAGCGTCCGTTCCGGCTGCGGCGCCGCGCGCCGGTCGAGCAGGTCCAGGACCTCGGGCGACAGCCCCTCCAGGCTGCCCCAGCGCCCCCACTCCACACCCTGCGGCGGCGCCACGAAGCCGTCCCGCGCCCGGGTCCCCGCCGGGGTCAGCGCCAGCGCCGCGTCCCCGTCGCCCGGCATCCCCGCGTCCAGGTACACCACCCGCGCCACCCGGCCCGGCCGCCGGTCGGCGGCGCCGAGCACCGGGTGGATCCCGTAGTCGTGCCCGACCAGCACCACCTCCGGCGCCGCGCAGGCGTCCACCGCCCGCAGCACGTCCGCGACATGCGTGCCCAGCCCCGTCTCCGGCCCCCCGGCCGGACCGTCCGGCATGCCCGTCAGCGCCACCGGCCGCACCTCGGCCCCGGCCGCCCGCAGCCGCTCCGCGGTCTCCCGCCACACCCAGGCCCCGGTGAACGGGCCCGACACCAGTACGAAAGCGGTCATCTTCGTCTCGTCTCCCCATGCCGTCGACATGTCCCTCGTACGTCCCCCGGCCCGACCGGGCCGCGGGACCGGAACCGTAGGAGCTCCCCTCGGGGGAGATTCACCTGTCCAGCGCAAATGAGGATGGGCTCCTGACGGCCGACCGTGCGGGGTGACGGGACCTGACCGACTCCGCGCAGGAGCAGGAATTCACGCTCAAGCTGTTCATGACGAAGGGGGCACCGCACGCGCGTGATTCGGCATTGTCGGCGTCGAGGGCTCGACACGAACGCCGCGTAGAAGGCTGGGCGGCGTTGAAGACCGCTCGGGCGGGCCGCCTCCTGGGAAGTGGCCCACCCTTTCCGCATTCTGGCGGACTGTCCCGTCGGCGGCCCTGAGACCGATCGAAGCGATCGCCGATCCGACGACTCGTCAGGGTCGGTACTCGTAACCGATGGTGAGCCGAGGCGGCAAGCAAGCCTCTCCGTACTCGATGATTCCCTCGGTGTCCGACCAGCGCCACGCCATCGCGAGGATGGGCGCGCCCACTGCGATGCCAAGGTGCGCGGCTTCGCGATGGTCCGCGACGCGGGCGTGCATGTCGTCGCGGGCGTGCGTGATGGTCCTGCCGGTTCCTTCGAGGACCTTCGTCGTGATGCCGGCGTTCCGGCCAGGGGCCGTGTTCAGCAAGTCCGGTGCGAGGCCCGCGAAGTGGCCGGGGTACCAGGTGACCGCGAGGGCCGTACGTGCCTGCCCACGCCCGCTGACCCACTCGCGGCGGACCACCTGTGCGCCGTGGTCAAGGTTGAACAGGTCCGCCACGTAGCCGGGCGGCGTCACCAGTTGGGCGCTGGTGACTGCTGAGGTCTCGCCCTCGGCAAGGAAGGACTTCACCCGCCTGACACGCTCAAGCCGGTTGGCGGGGCTGAGGGTTACCGGAGGGGCGTCGCTGACGAACGTCCCTCGCGGCGTGGTCCGGATGTATCCCTCGACCAGGAGGGCCGACAAGGCCCGGGTGATGGTGGCACCGGTCGTCTGCCACTGGCCCGCCAGTTCGCGGTTGCTGGGCAGTTTGCTGCCGGGCGCGAGGGCCCCGGTAAGGATCTCTTGTCGGTAGTGGTCGGCGATCACGGTGTACGTCTTGGCCTGCGGCATCCCACTGCCCTCCGAAAGGGTGACGAACTGTCAAGTCAGTACCCTAGTGCACTCAGAACCGCTTCCGCTGCCCTACGGCACATGTCAATCTGCCCTAGGACACTCAATCGGAAGGGGGCACGCCGTGGGCGCTGCCGTAGGGAGCGAAAGGTACGCCCGCCAGTTCGAGGAACAGCGGGAGCGTCGGTGAGGGCCGGGACGGCGGTGGTGGAGGGCGTCCATGTTGACCCCATCGCCATCGCGCGCAGGGACTTGGCCCGTTTCAGCTCGATGCAACTCGGAACGTCTACCGCCGAGGACATCAAGACGGCGGCGGGCCGGACCGCCGAGCACATCCGGGCGCTCATGCGGAGACAGCGAGGATGGGAAGGCGGGGACTTGCGCGCGCTGTTCCGAGAGGCGAACTCGCGCCTGGCCCCCGAGACGCTGCCCTCCTCGGGATCGTCTCCGGTCTACTCGTTCCGCTGGCTGGCGGCTGCCACCCGGACGGGCAAGAAGCTCCTTGCGCACCACGACAGCGTGCGAGGGTCCCGGGGCTACCCGCCGCCGGGAACCTTGGAGTGGACGGTGCCCCTGGTCGAACTCCGGCTCGGCGACTACGTCCAGCCGGTGCCCGGAGTCTACCGACGGGTGGTCAACATGATCACGGTTCGGCAGGGCGAGGGCTACAGCACCCAGTACGGCCGACTCCTCAGCCTCCATGGGACGAGCAAGCCGTTCAAGGTTGATCCCGGCTTGGTCGCGCTGTGGCGGCCGGACCCGCACGCCCCTGGCGCACGGGCGGGCTCGTGACCACGCGGGTTCAGCGCCCGATCGGCAGCCCCCTACGCCCGCCGGAGTTGGTGGTGCCGCTCCATCACGACGAGGACGAGGCTCCCGCCGTGGGGGAGTGGTGGACGTGGGGTCAACCGCACGTCACGGGCGCTGCCGAATGCGAGCGCTGAGCGCAGGAGCGACGTCGGCGGAGTCTGGCGCGGGAGCGGCACCAGCCGGTTGAACACCTGATCGCCATAGAGGAACTGGCCCGCCACCCGGACCACTCGCCGTGAAGGTGCTGGGCGTGGTCCTGGCGGTGCTCGCCTGGATTGCGTTCCTGACGGCGCGCATCTCCTCGGAGGCGAGCGTTTCCCAGCTTCCGTGACCCGCCACGTTGCACTTGTCGTTGCACGGGCGGCACCAACTTCCTTGCCCTGTAGGGGCGAGGGGACCAAGGGCCTGCGGCCGGCGGGGACGTAAGGCCCCCGGCGGAGAGCGAAGCCAAACGCTAGGTCCGGTAGGGAAGTTGGCCCTTCCCTACCGGAAGCAGAGGAAGCACCCAATCCGAGGGGAGCATCACCAATGGCAAGCGGCACCTTACTCAAGTTCGCGTGGCTGGAAGTCACGGGCCTCTGCCAGGAGTTCTGTGACCACTGCTATGCGGACTCGGGCCCGTCCGGCACGCACGGCACGATGAGCGTCCGGGACTGGCTCCGGGTCATCGACGAGCTGGCAGACATGGGCACACTCGATGTCCAGTTCATCGGCGGAGAGCCGACGCTCTACCCGGATCTCACGGAACTCATCAAGCACGCCCGTGCCCGGGGACTCGGCGTCGAGGTGTTCTCCAACCTGGCACACATCAAGCCCGCCTTGTGGGACGCGTTTGCGGAGTATGACGTCAAGCTGGCGACGTCGTACTACTCGGACGACGCCCAGGAGCACGACGAGGTGACGAAGATGCGGGGGGCGCACAAGCGGACCCGTGACAACGTCAGGAAGGCGCTCGACATGGGCCTGTCCGTACGTGGTGGCGTCGTCGCCGTCCGGCCGGGGCAGCGCGTGGCAGAGGCCGCCTCCGACCTCATCGACCTGGGCGTGCCCCACGTCGGCGGTGACCGGATGCGCGCGTTCGGGCGTGCCAGCCGAGGAGCCGCGCCGACCATCAACGACCTGTGCGGGCATTGCGCTCACGAAAAGGCGGCCATCGGCCCGGACGGGAACATGTGGCCCTGTGTCCTGGGCCGCTTCCTCACGATGGGAAACGTCCGGCAGCAGTCGGTGGTAGAGGTCTGGAACAGCGAGCAGGCGGCCGAGGTGACCGCCGACATCGCTGCCGTCCACGGTGACGGGGTCGCCGCCTGCACGCCTCCGCAGTTCCTCCCCATGTGCGGACCGTGCGGTCCGTGCGTGCCGTCGGTGGGACACTGCGACCCCCAGGAAGCGGCAGCGCTCACCGTGGGCGCGCCGAGCTAGGGAAGAGAGCAGCGAGGCATGTTCGATCACGGAGACGACTTCGAGGCGTGGAGCGGCGCTTACGCGGCTCCCGTGGCCCCTCAGACGGAAGAGCACTGGCTCATGGTCGCGCGCTACATCCGGCACAGTGTGAACAAACTGGTGCCTGAACCGCTCCCGCTGTGCTTGGCGGGAGAGCCCCAGGAGTGCGGGCGCTCCGGTCAGCAGCACGTTTTGGCGTGGGGTGCCATGCTCAAGGCCGCGGCACAGTCGTTGATCGAGGATGCTTCGCCGGCCCCTTCGTACACTGCCTACTCGGGGCAGACGCTGTATCAGCGGGCCCTGACAGAGATGAGGGCACAGAAGGGTTCCTGACCTACTGGCTCCAACGGCTTCCCCTGGGCATGGTCTCGTAGGCTGCGGATAGGCGAATCTCCCGTGGGGGAGGTTCAAGCGCACCCCCAACAGGCGCCCCGAGCAGGACGGTTAGCCTGGTCACGTCGTCGTCCGACCGGGGGAGGGGCACGGCATGGTGCCGGAGGGACTGTGGAGCATCGGGGAGCTCGCCGAGCGGGCCGGCGTCACCGTCAAGACCGTCCGCCACTACTCCGACCGCGGCCTGCTGCCCGAGGCGGGCCGCAGCGGCGGCGGTCACCGGAGGTACGGGCCCGAGGCGCTGGACCGGCTGCGCCGGATCCGCACCCTGCGCGGGCTCGGCCTGCCCGTCCCCGCCGTCGGCCGGGTCCTCGACCGCGACGCCGACCTGACCGACGTCGTCGCCGGACGGCTGCGGGAGGTCGGCGCCCGGCTCACCGCCCTGCGCTGGCAGGAGGCCGCCCTCCGGCTCCTCCACGACTGCGCCCCCGAGGACCGCGCGGAACGCCTCCGGCTCCTCGGGTCCGTGCCCGTGCCGCCCGACACCACGCTCCTGGCCCGCTTCTGGCGCCGCACCCTGCCCGTACGCCTGCCGTCGCGGCTCGCCGCCTCGGTCGTCGCCGTCGGCGTCCCCGACCCGCCCGAGGACCCCACCCCCGGCCAGGTCCTGGCCTTCGCCCGGCTGCACGAGCTCGTCGCCGCCGCGCCCGCCCCGCCGGTCCACTTGGCCGGGCTCGACCACCGCCCCGCCGTCCTCTACGAGGGCCTCGGCGAGGCGTACGCCCTCGCCGCCACCCGGGTGCGGGCGGGCGCGCCGCCCGGTCCCGGCGAGGAGCTCGACTGCTTCGTCGCCGCGTACGCCGCCGCCCTCGGCACCGCCGACACCCGCGCCTTCCGGCGCCGGCTCGCCGGGCTGATGGTCCGCGGCGCGGACCCGCTGATCCTGCGCTACTGGGAGCTGCACGCCCAGGCCACCGCACCGGCCGAGGGCCCCGCCGAACCGACCGCCGGCGCGACCCACCACTGGCTGTGCGTGGCCCTCAAGACCGGCCCGGGGCGGCCTACGGCCCTCGGTCAGGAGAAGGAGCGCCCGAAGAACTCCAGCTCCGCCACCGCCACCTGACGGCTCGGGTCGGCCCGCCACGCCGTGCGCAGCACCAGCCGCACCGACACCGCGTCCCGGACCCGCAGCTCGATCTTCTGGGTGCCGCCGTCGTTGATCCGGTGCTGCGACACGTGCTGCTCGCCGCCCGCGTCCGTGACCACCAGGTCGAAGGTGCGCGGGGTCGCCTGCCCGTCGGCCCGGGTGGTGTTCTTGCCGCTGCCCGGGGTGATCAGCACCGCCAGCAGGTCCGTCGGCTCGCCGAACAGCGCCTCCAGGTACTGGCCCGCCGAATCCCCCGCGTACCCGGTGCCCCACCAGGTGTTGGAGTAGCCGTCACCGGCCAGCGCGGCGCCCTGCTTCGGCGCCGCGTGCGAGGCGCGCCAGGCCGCCGGGTGGACGGGGGCGCGGTCGGCGAAGTGGTCCTGCACCGCGCGGGCGGCGGGCGGCCCGCCGAAGATCCCGCCGACGAGCAGCGCCACCGCGCCCGCCGTCGCCGCGGCCCGCACGATCCAGCGCCCCCGGTCCCGGGCGAGCCGGGGCCGCTGCCCGGCGTACGGGCCTTCGGCGGTGTTCAGCGGCCGTTCCACCAGCGGCGTGGCGCAGAGCCGGCAGAAGTGCCGGCCGGGGGAGTTGGCAGTGCCGCACGCCGGGCACGGCGCACCGCCCCGCGCGGCCACCGGCGCCTCGGCCGCCCGCACCGTCGGCCGCGGCGCGTCCGGCCGCCCCGGCAGCACGGCCGCGGGCACCGACGGGTCGCTCTCCGGCACCGGTACGAGCAGGGCGCGCGCGACGGTGTCGGAGGGGCGGGAGGGGCTGGAGGGGGGTGCGGGCCGCGAAGACGGCTGCGGGGTGGGGGTGGGGGTGGGGGTGGCAGGGACTGCCGGTGCCACCGGTGCCACCGGTGCCTTGGATGCTGCTGACGCCTCGGGGCCCTCCGAGCCGTCGGAGCCCTCCGGGGCCGTGGAGGCCCGAGAGGCCGAGGCGGCAGCCGGGGTTGCCGAGGCTTCCGGGACCGCCGGTGACTCCGTCCCGGCCGTACTCGCCGTATCGGCCGTACCCGCCGTCCCCGAAGAAGCCGCTCCCTCCCCGGAAGTCCCGCCGTCGGCAACGGCGTTCCCGCCCGCGCCCGCGCCGGAGCCCGTACCCCGGTCGCCGCCCGCGCCCGCGCCGGAGCCCATACCCCGGTCGCCGCCCGCGCCCGCGCCTTCGGCCTCGTCCCGGTCCCGTCCCCGGTCCTCCCGTACCGCCGGCAGCGGTGCCGTCGGGGCCTCGGAGGCCGGGGCCGCCGGGGCCGTGTCCGCGGCGCGGGCCTCCGCCGGGCGGGTCGACGGCGTGTCCCAGCGAAGGAACGCGCCGCACTCGTCGCAGAAGGACTGGTTCGCCGCCCGCACCGGGCGGGCGCAGTCCGGGCAGGGGCGGGTGGTGCCGGTGTCGCTCATGGGGTGGGGGCTCCTTCGGGGGCGGAAGCGGATGTCACCGTGGTGGTGAACGGAAGATGGGCGGGCCGGGCGGCGGCCACGACCGCGCGCAGCCGGTACGGGTCCACGGCGGCCGGGTCGGCGACCCGCAGGGTCACGTGGAGACCGGGCGAGGGCTTGCCGGGAAACGGGCCGAGCGGGCGCGCCGACCAGTGCGCGCCCCCGCTCTCGACGACCTCGGGCGCCGTGCCGAAGGCGAGCCGCACCGCCGCCACGAGCCCGCGCCGGGTGCCGCGTACGCGGTGCAGGGCGACGGCCGCGGCGACCGCCCGGCGGCGGGTCTCCAGCGGCTCCGAGCCGTCGAGTTCGGCGCCGACCCAGGTCGCCAGGTGGTCGACGAAGTCGGCCGGGGCGAGCGCGGGCGAGAAGTACGCCTCCAGCGAGTCCAGCACGTTGAACAGCGGCGCCAGGACGACGTCCAGGCCCGAGACGAACCGGCGCCCGAAGTCGTCCTCCGCGTACACGGCGGGCAGCGCCTCGCCCAGCGGGTACGGGGTGGCGAGCCCCGGCACCGTCCCGCGCGCCGAGCCCGGCACGGCGTACGACGGCCCGTTCACCGCGCCGTTCACCGGGCCTCGATCACGCGGACGTGGTGGTCGAACGGGAACAGCAGCGCGGACGGCCCGAGTTCGAGCCGGTCCGTGGCCTCGCCGCGACGGCCGGTCAGCGGGTCCGCCGGGTGCAGCAGCACCTCGTCCACCAGCTCCACACCGGGCACCCGCTGGAGCGCCGCGAAGATCTCGCCCGCGCGCAGCGGACGCCCGAACGGCCAGCCCTCGCCGTGCACCCCGCCGGTCAGCGGATCGAGGTACGCGTACAGCGCGTCCAGGGCGTCGGCCCGCACCTTCTCGGCCTTGACGGCCCGGAAGGCGTGCAGCGTCGCCACCACCGTCGCCCCCTGGTAGAACGGCGGCCCGACCGCCAGCCGGGTGCCCAGCGGGCGCCGCTCGTCCAGGAAGTCCGTCACCCGCCCCAGCAACTCCTCGCCGGGCACGAGCTGTTCGAAGCGCAGCCGGCCGCCCCGGTCCGGCACCGCCTGCGGCACGACCAGGACCCGCACCGCGTTGTCCCCGGCCTCCGCCGCGTCCGCCGCCAGGCAGGCGATCCGGGCCGCCTCCGGCGCCGCGCGGCGCGCCAGCTCCTCGTAGTCGCGCGCGGTCACCGCCCGCTCCTGGGCGCGCAGCGCGATCGGCGCGCGCAGCCGGGCCTCCTCCACGGTCTCGCCGTCGACGCCGCCGCGCGCCGCCTCGCGGTTCTCGACCCGGGCGATGTACGGGATCGAGCTGCGCAGCACGCTGATCGAGGAGCGGGCGACGTTGCCCGCCCGGCCGCCGCCGGTGCCGTACCGCGCCACCCGGATCGCCGCGCCCTTGGGCGGCACCGCGCCGAACTGCCGCAGCGTGCCGTCCGGTTCGCGGACGCTCGGGCCGAAGGCGATCTCGCCGGTCGTCGCGTCGAGGGTGAAGTGCCGGTCGCGGGCGCGGGAGGACGCGAAGTCGGGGACCAGGGTCCACGTACGCCAGCCGGGGCCCGCTTCCTCGTCCGAGGCGGCGCCGCCGCCGTCCCCCGGCCCGTCAGCGAGCTCGGCGACCTGGAGCAGCAGCGGCGGCCGGTTCACCACCGGGGCGTGGGCCAGCCGGAAACGCTGCCCCGGCACGCCCTCCGAGACGCCCGGCGACTCGTCCCGTACGGTCTCGGCGTGCGCCGCCCGCACCGTACCGCCGATGGTGAAGGCGCTCGCCGAGCGGACCGTCGGCGACTCGCTGTAGGCGGGCTGGCCCTCGACGGAGGGGACGACCCGGCAGCGCACCCAGCCCGCGTCGTGCCCGCCGAGCCGGGACACCGCGTGCCCCGCCGGGACGTGCAGGACGACCTCGCCGGGCCGGTTGAGGCCGCCCGTGGTGTCCTCGTCCACCTCGCAGCCGACCCAGCCGTCGGTCGCCGTCCACGCCTCCCACACCAGCGGGGGCATCCGCGGGTCGACGCCCACGCCGTCCACCCGGCTGTCCAGGCCCAGCACCAGGACGCAGCCCGGCACGGCCGCCGACAGGCCGAAGAGCAGCAGGTCGCCGACGGACGGCAGCGGCGCGAACGCGGGCACGTCGTCGCCGCCCAGCACGTCCTGCGTCCGGTCCTCCGGCGGCGCGCCCGCCGTCTGGCGCAGGAACCGCGCCAGCTCGCAGGGGACCACCGTCAGGTCGTCGGTGGTGGCGAAGACGACCGCCTCCTCCGTCTCCGTGCGCCCGGTCGAGACCTCCGTCCCGGCCGGCAGCAGCACCGGCTCGGACTGCGGCGCCGAGAGCCGGAACGTCACGTCGGCGTGGGCCGCCGCAGGCGGGAAGAGCGTGATGCCGAGGAGGTCGAGGAAGGCCAGGTGGTTCTTCTCCGGGACCCGGTTGAGCCGGTAGACCAGCTGGTCGGCCATGTGCGCGACGGCCTCGACGAGCGTGACGCCCGGGTCCGAGACGTTGTGGTCCGTCCATTCGGGGCACGCCTGCTGGATGTAGCGCTTGGCGTCGTCGACGAACTGCTGGAAGCGGCGGTCGTCGAGATGGGGTGCGGGCAGGGCCATGGCGGCTCTTTCAGTCCTCGGAGGGGATGACGTAGAAGGGGAAGACGAGGTTGCGCGGGTTGTTGGTGCCGCGCACCCGGTAGCGGACGTCGATGTGCAGGGTGGCCGGATCGCCCGGGGCCGGGGTCACCGCGACCTCCTCCACCTCGATGCGCGGCTCCCAGCGCTCCAGCGAGGTCAGCACCTCGTACCGGATCCGGCCCGTCGTCGCGTCGTTGACCGGCGCGAAGACCAGCTCGTGCACCGCGCAGCCGAACTCGGGCCGCATCGGGCGCTCGCCCGGCGCGGTCGCCAGCACCAGCCGCATCGACTCCTCGATCTCCCGGTCGCGCCGGACCAGGGCGATCGCGCCGCTGGGCCCGGTGCGCAGCGGGAAGGCCCAGCCCGCGCCGACGAAGTGCTCACTCATGGAAGGGTCCTCTCTCCGGGCATCGGAACGCTCCGGGCATCAGAACGGCAGGTTGGCGACGACCGGGTTGGGCATCGGGACGGTCGCCGTGATCAGCGAGGGCGCGTTGAGGACGGCCTGGGTCAGTGCCGACACCTTGAACTTCGGGCCCGCCTTGATGTCCACCCCGAGCCCCGCCGAGATGTCCACGCCGAGCCCCGCCTTCATGCTGATCCGGCCGGCCGCCGACAGCGTCAGGTCGGCCCCCGACTCCACCGTCACGCCCCGGGCGCCGCTGATCGTCACAGTGCCGTCGCTGTCGACGGTGAGCGTGGTCCGGGCCTCGTTCAGCTCGATGCTGAGCTTCCCCTTCGCCGTGCGCAGCCGGATGCCGTGCGAGGCGCGGGTCCGTCCGCCGCCCTCCTCCCGCAGCTCCACCGTGTGCCCGGTCCGGGAGGTCAGCGCCCGCCACTGGACCCGGCCGCTGGTCGGGTCGACCGGCGGCACCCGGTCGGTGGCCGGAGTGTGCCGGTCGACGCCGTTGTACAGGCCGGCCAGCACGTACGGGTGCTCCAGCGAGCCCCGGTCGAAGGCGCACAGCACCTCGTCGTCCACCTCCGGCAGCATCAGCCCGCCGCCGCCGCGCCCGCCGAGCTGGGCCACCCGGCACCAGTCGCTCTCGTACGTCGCCGACAGCCAGGGGAAGCGCAGCCGGACCCGGCCCAGCGACAGCGGGTCCTTGGTGTTGGTGACCAGCGCCACCGCCACACCGGGCATCGGCGGGGACGGCTCGCCGCCGCCCGCCGCCGTCCCGTACAGCGAGCGGAACTGGCGCCCCGACACCGTCAGCCACGACGTGAACTGCCGCCCCGAGGCGAAGACATGGCGCACCCCGGTCGCCGTGTAACGGCCCTCGAACGGGAAGCCCGCGCCCTTCACCGCCACCGGCTGCCCCGGCTTCAGCTCCGGGTTGCCGGTCACCGCCACCTCCACCTCCGCGAAGGAGCCGGTGACGTCGTCGGCCAGCGCCCGCGCCGCCTGCCGCACCTCCGACTGGGTGGTGAACGGGCGGTCGGCCAGGGTGAGTTCGGCCGCGCCGAACGGGGTCGCGAGCTGCGCCGGAGTGATGTCCGAGACGATCTCCGTACTGCTCACGGCGGGTGTCGGCGAGGACAGCTCCTGCCGCGTCCGCGGATCCCAGCCCCGTACGTCCACCCGGCCGACCTGCCCCGCGGCCGTCACCGACACCCTGCTGTGCAGCGTGTTGTGCCCGAAGTCGAGGACGTACGGGCTCTGCGCCGCCGGGGTCGTGTCGGAGGGCGCCGAAGCGGCGGGCGGCAGCGCGGCGAAGTCCAGCCGGCCGGCCTGGTCGACGGAGAGCCGCACATCGTTGGCCTGGGCGAGCCGGTTCAGGAAGTCCCAGTCGGTGAGGTTCGGCTGGGTCGCCAGCTCGTACACCGTGGGTGTCGCGTCCACCCGCCCGAGCGGCACCCGGTTCAGCGCCGCGAGCTTGCGCACGATGTCGGACGCCGTCATGTTCGGATAGCCCTCGACGCGCCGGTTGCGCAGCAGCCGGTGCCCCGGGTCGTAGCCGCGCACGATCAGATACCGGCCCAGCGTCGGCGCGGCGTCCGCCTCCAGCGCCGTCACCTCGCCGGTCAGCATCGGCGGGCCGAGCCGCCCGTCGGTGAACGGCGACAGCACCGCCAGCGCCCCCACCTTCAGGAACGGGAACTTCTCCGTCAGCGTGCCGTCCTTGTCGCTGAAGGTCAGCTGGAACGCGGACGGCACGTTGACGCTCGCGTCCACCCAGCCCTCGGTGAGCCGGACCGCCAGCGCGTCGGGCAGGGTCACCCCGTCCAGCTGCACGTGCAGGACGGTGGTGAAGGTCTTCTCGCTCATGCGGCGCCCTCGGTCGGGGTCGATGCGGGCCGTACGGGGGACGGGTGCGGCGCGTGGGACGAGGGGAGTTCGGCGGCGGAGGGCAGCAGCAGCTCCGTGCCCGGCCGCAGCCGCATCGGGTCGTCGATGCCGTTCGCCTCCGCGATCACCCGCCACCGGGTGGCGTCGCCGTACTCCCGCCACGCCAGCGAGGCCAGCGAGTCCCCGGCGACCGTGCGGTGCACGCGGCGCGCGGTGAGCGCGCCGGAGGTCGGGTTCTGCTTCTTCGTCTCCGACGCGACCTCGGTCAGCGACAGCGAGCAGGTCGCCCGGATCGGCACGCCGCTCGGGCTGAACAGGGTGTACGTCGCCGCCACGTTGGTCACGTACGCGACGAACTGCACCGTCGAGAACGAGCCCCACGAGAAGCGCACCCACGGCGGGCTCGGCGCCTTGGAGTCGACGCTCTGCGCGGTCACCTCGCAGCAGGACAGCAGCAGTTCGACCTGGCTCTGCACCGCCGTCGAGCTCGGCGTCCCCGACGCGTCCAGGAACACCTCCAGCTCCATCGCGGCGGGCCGGCTGCCGGTGAACTTCGGCGGCGCGCCGCGCGTGTACGCGACGGCGGGCTCGGTGTGCCAGTCCGCCGACCGGCTCAGCCGCAACTGGTCCGGGTTGAACTGGAACTTCACCTCGCCGATGGCGCCGCCCATCGAGCCGCCGAGGTCGGTCGGCGGCTGGTGGATCGACAGCGAGGCCCGCGAAAGACCGCGCGCCGCCCTGCCGCCCGAGGGGGCGGCCATCTCAGGCCCCTCCGGCGTCGGTGAACCCGTGGTGGGCGATCTCCAGGGTCTCCGTCGCGACGGCCGGGTTCCCCGGGTCCAGGCTGGGCCCGGTCCAGCGCACCGGCAGCACCTCCACCAGACCCCACTGCGCCACCACCGACTTGTCGGCGCGCAGCGCGGCGATCTGCGCGGTGGGGCGGGTGATGCCGGTGGCCAGCGAGGAGATCCAGGCGGCGACGCGGGCGGTGTCCGGGGTGAGGGGGCGGGTGAGTCGGATGGTGGAGAAGGTGACCCGGGTGGGCAGCTGCCAGACGAAGCCGTTGTTCCCGCCTTCGTGGCGCTGCTCCACCTCGACCTCGGAGGCGAGACCGTCGCAGCCGTTGAACAGACCGAGGTCCTGACCGTCGATGGTCAGTCTGAAGAAGATGGTGGAGGCGGGATCCAGGGGCTGGGGCATGGGAGTTCTCTCGGACTCGGCGGGGAGGGTTCGGTGGGGCGGGCTGGGTGCGCGGGCCGGGGCGCGCGGGCTGGAGTACGCGGTCCGGGTCAGCGCCCGTGGTCGCGCAGCCGGCCGATCCGCTCCCGGTCGGCGCGGAGTTCGGCGCGCAGCAGCCGGGACAGCGGGGTGACCAGCCGCCGGGCCAGCTCGTCGAGCTGGGCGGGCGACTCCGCGGCGGGCTCGGGCGGCTTGGCGGGCGCCGGCGCGGAGCGCTGCACGGGCGCTCCGGGGGCCGCCCGCTGCACGGGCGGGCTCGGCGGGACGGGTGTGGGCGGCACGGCCACGGGCTGCGCGGGCGGCGCGACCCGGGGCGCGACGGCCACCGGCTGCACGACCGGCACCGCGACCGCCGGCGCCTGCTGCACCGCCACCGGCGTCCGCACCGGCCGCGCGGACCGAGGCGGGGTCAGGGGTACGACGGGGGGCACGGCGGCCGAACGCTGGACGGCGGGCGCGACGGGCGCCGCGACCGGCGTCACGGGGGCGGGGGGCCCGACGGGGCCGCGCGGGGGCGCCGCGTGCGGGGCGAGGGGGCGCGCGGTGGACAGGGGCAGCGGGGCGGGGGCCGCCGTGGGGGCGCGGGGGATGGCGATCCGTTGGACGGGGGCGGGTTTGGGGGCGGCGGCGGCCGGGCGAGCCTCGTGGGTGGCCGGGGTGGCCGGGGTGGCCGGGGTGGCCGGGGTGGCCGGGGTGGCCGGGGTGGCCGGGGACCCGGGGGACTTGTCGGATCCGAGGGATCCGAGGGATCCGAGGGGTGCAGGGGACCCAACAGACCTGGGCGAACCGGGGGTCCCTGGAGACTTCAGGGGGCCGGATGACCCGGAGGACCCGGAGGACCCGGGGGATCCGGAGGACCCGGAGGACAGAGGGGACACAGAGGAGCCAGAGGACCCGGGGGACGCAGGGGACCCGGGTGTCGGGGTGGCGGCGGTCGGCCTCGGGCGGGCAGCCTCGGGCACGGGGACCGGCCCGGCTGTCGGGGCGGCGGGAGGCTGGGGACCCGCGCTCGGCAGGGGCGTCGGGGCGGGCGTGATCGGGGGACCGATGGGCGACCGGCGGGGCCGGGGCCCGGCCGGGGCGGCGGGCGCGTCGGGGACGGCGGCTCGCTGAACCGGCGCGCCGAGCCCCTTGCGCACGGGAGCGGTCGGCGACGCCGTACTCCAGTCGGCCCCGGGGGCACGCCGGGAGCGGCGCACGGAGGGGCCGGGGACAGCGGCGGGAGCGCTGACGGGCGCGGGAGTGGCTTCGGTTACGGGAGTGGCTTCGGGTACGGGGAGGGGAGCGGGCGGCTCGACCGGGGCGGGCGCCGGGGCCTCGGCGCGCTGGACAGGGGCCGGGGCGGGCGCGCCGACGGCGCCCAGGCGACGCTGCGGCTCCGTGACGCGGGCGCTGGTGAGGAGCGAACGCCGTACGGGCAGGGCCACGACCGGCCGCCCGGCGGGCGCGGGGCCACCGTCTCCGGCGGGCCGGACCGGGTGCGCCGGTTCGGCCCGCCGGACGGCAGCGGCGCGCGGGGCCGGGGAGGGACCCGGCTCCGCGGCGGCCCTGGCGCCGGGCGCGGGTGCCGCCGGGGCGGCGGCGGTGCGGGGAGCGGTCAGGGGCTGGGCAGCGGGCACGGCCGGAGCGTGGGCCGCGCGCTGGACGGACGCGGGGGCGTCGCCGCCGGTACGGGGGGCGGGCGCGGTGGGCGCCGCCGGGGGCGTGCCGGGCCGCACGGGGGCGGCCGGAACGGAGGACCGGGCCCGGTCGGCGGGTGCGTCCGCCGCCCGCTGGACCAAGGGTGCGGCGGGCGTGACAGGGCGCGTCCGCGCACCGTCGCCGGGCTCGGCGGGGCCGTTCCCGGCCCGCTCGGCGGCACGCGACGGATCGGCGGCGACCGGCCGCGTGCCCGCCGGGCCGGGGGTGGCGGGCATGGTGTCGCCCTTCGGGGCGGCGGTGCCCCGAGAGGGCGACTGGCCGGCGTCCGGCGCGGTGGTCCGGGGGGAGGGCGTTTCGGCGGCTCGCTGCACGGCGGTCGCGCCGTCACGGTTCACGGGCCGCACGGTGTGCGGGAGTTCGGCGGCGGCCGGCGCGGTGGTCCGCTGTGCGGCGGTCGCGCCGTCGCGGTTCACCGGCCGGGCGGCGGTCGGCGGGGTGGCAGGCGAGGCCGTCGCGGCGGTCCGCCGCCCGTCGGCCGCGCCGTCCCGGCGTACCGGGTCGGCCGTGACCGGCGGGATGGAGGTGCCCCGGGAAGAGATCTCGGCGACGGTCGGCGGGGTGGCGGGCCGACCCACCGGCCCGGAGGCACCCACCGGCTCCGCGCCGGTCGGGCGCGCGACAGCGCGGCTCGACGGCCCGGCGGAGCCGTCAGGCACCCCACCGGCCCGCTGAACGGCCGGCGCGGCCCCGTCGCCCGCCGTCCCGGCCGCCTGCGCGCCGGCGCGCGAAGGCGCCTCCAGGGCAGGCCGCCCGGCCGGAGCACCGTCCAGGCCCACAGGCTCGGCGGCCCGCGGAGCCTCCGCGGCGGCCCGCCGCACGCCCTGGGGCGCGGCGCTCCGGGACGCCGCCGCCCCGGCGGCGCGAGGCTCGTCGGCCGCCACCGCCCCGGCGGTCACTCCGCTCGCGGCGGCACGGGTCGCCGCCCCGGCGGCCCGCTGCACGCCCACCGTCTCGCCGCCCACGGCCCCGACGGCCCCCGGCGCCGCCGGGACGCCCGCTCCGCCCGCCGCTGCCGCAGCGGGCGACGCGCCCTCGCCCGCCACCAGCTGGCGCACCGGCAGCCGTACCGCCGGCAGGTCCGCCGCGGCGGGCTGGTCGCGGGGGACGTGGACGGCGTCCAGGAGGAGGCCGCCGGGGGCCGACGGGGTGCGGCCGTGGCCCGGTTCGCGGTGGAAGGACGGGTTCGCGTGGGTCGCGAGCGCGGCGGAGAAGGACGGGTCGGCGACCCGGCTCGGCGGGGCCAGGACGCGCTGGACCGGCGGCAGCGCCGCCCACGCGTCGCCCGGACCGCGCCGCGGCGCCGCGACCGGCTCCGCCGCCTCGGCGGGCGCCGACGCGCCGTCCGCGTCGCGCCGCGACCTCCACCTGCCGAACATCCCCATCCTTCCCGCGCCCCCTTCTCCGCCTCGTCAGCCTTCTGTTCCGCTCGTCTCAGCCCTGCGCCGCCCGCTCCACGAGCGTCGCCGCCCGCTCCACGTACCGCCGCCGGTCCGCGTGCTCCAGGTCCAGGACGGAGTCGAGGGACCAGTGGAAGTGGTAGGCGAGGTACGCGGCCTCCTCCTCGATCCGGTCGGCCGCGTACGTCACGATTCCCCCAGGCGGCTCCCGGCCAGCTCGACCTCGAAGGACTCCGAGCAGTGCGGGCAGGCCACGGCGGCCCGGGTGTGGCCCTCCGCGTTGATCTGCCGGTAGAAGTCCTGGAGGAACGCCAGGTCGGAGGCGAACATGTTCTCCACCGTCCCGTCGTGCACCGACGGCAGCGTGCCGAGCCGGGTGACGACCCGGCCCAGCAGCACGACCGAGAGGTACGCCGGGTTCTCCCGCACCCGGACGTCACGCAGCGGGACCAGCTCGTCCCGCGCCGTGGCCAGCCGCATGGCGCCCCGGCGGTGGACGGTGCCGGACTCGTCGACGTAACCGCGCGGGAGCTCGAACTCGAACTCCGTGCGCAGGGGTTCTGCGGGAGCGGACGCCACGGCGCCCCCAGGGCCTTCGCGTCGCATTACTCGATGACCAGCTCTTCGAACACGATGGTCACGGACTCGGTGAGCGCGGCGGCGTCGCCCGCCTTGACCCCGCTCGTGTCGACCTTGCTGCACCAGGCGTTGCGCAGGTTGTACCGCTTCACCGGGTTGTTCTGGTAGTCCATCATCATGATCGTGGCGTTCTTGCGGGCGGAGCCCATGTCGCCGGCGATGGACTGGTTGATCCACTCGTTGAAGGTCGCGCTCTGCGTCATGCCGCGCACGACCGTGCACTGACCGGCCTTCTTGACGCCGGGCATCTTCTTCACGACCGGCTTGCCGTCCGCCGAGACCTGCTGGTACTCGATGACGTCCTGCTCCATCGACAGGCCGTTGACCTCCTGGAGGTACTCGACCATGACGCCGTCGATCTGGAGGCCGAAATTATGGGTGGTGAGAGCGTCACCGGGCTGCAGGGACATGGTGTGGGGTCACTCCTTGGTTCTTGTTCGGTGCTCTGCGGGTCGGGCGGGGGCGCCGGGAGGGGCGGGGCGGGGCGGGGCCTACTCCTCCAGCTCGCCCCCGCCGCCCTGGAACTGCGCCAGGCGGAAGACGACGAACTCCGCGGGCTTCACGGGCGCGATGCCGATCTCGCAGACCACGCGGCCGACGTCCACGGACTCCGGCGGGTTGGTCTCCGCGTCGCACTTCACGTAGAACGCGTCCTCGGGCCGCTGCCCGAAGAGCGCCCCGGAGCGCCACTCGTTGACCAGGAACGCCGAGATGTTGCGGCGGATCCGCGCCCACAGGGCCTGGTCGTTCGGCTCGAAGACGACCCACTGGGTGCCGATCAGGATCGACTCTTCGAGGTAGTTGAAGTAGCGGCGCACGTTGAGGTAGCGCCACGCCGGGTCGGAGGCCAGGGTGCGGGCGCCCCACACGCGGATGCCGCGGCCCGGGAAGGCCCGGATGCAGTTGACGCCGACCGGGTTGAGCAGGTCCTGCTCGCCGCGGGTGATCTGGAGCTCCAGGTCCACCGCGCCGCGCACGATCTCGTTGGCGGGCGCCTTGTGCACCCCGCGCTCGGAGTCGTTGCGGGCCCACACGCCGGCCATGTGGCCCGACGGCGGGACGGTGCGGGTCTGCCCGGTGGCCGGGTCGAACGCCTTGATCCACGGGTAGTACAGGGCCGCGTAGCGCGAGTCGTAGCCGGCGGTCTCCTGCCGCCAGGTGCGCACGTCGCGGGCGTTCAGAGCGGGCGGCGGGTCGAGCAGCGCCATCCGGTCGCCCATCAGCTCGCAGTGCGCGATCAGCCCCAGCTGCACGGCCTTGACCTGCTCCAGGTCGATGAGGCCCTGCTGGTAGGCGGCCATCAGGTCGGGCACGGCCACCATGGTGATCTCGTCGTACGCCTCCAGGCCGCCGAATCCGGTGCGGTCCGAGGAGTCGCCGATGAACCGGCCCGAGTCCAGGGCCTGCCCCCGGGCGGCGCCGGCCGCGGGCACCGGCAGCGGCGCCGGGGCGGGCGGCGTCAGGGTCACGGTCTGCGCCTCGGGGCGGGTGAGCGCGGCGCCGGCCGCGGCCTCCTCCACCACGATCGTCTTCGACCGCTGCCGCACCTGCGTGACGACGAAGTTGCGGGCGCTCTTCTTCGCGCTCACCTCGAAGGTCTCGACGGCCTTGTCGCCGTCCTTCACGAGCAGCTTGAAGCGCTCGGCCCCCTCCGGGTCGCCCTCCGCGTCCTGCACCTCGACGGTCAGCGTGCCCTCGGGACCGGAACCGGCGGCGATCGCGGCGACCCGGAAGGAGCCGAGCGCGACGGCGGTGCCCGGCAGCAGCTCCTTGGCGGCGCCCGCGCCGGCCGGCGCCGCGGCGGACGGCAGCGCGCCGGAGGCGTCCCCGCCGCCGACCCGCACGATGTAGGCGGCGGTACCCCCGTTGTTGAAGAAGCCGTAGACGGAGTGCGCCAGGTAGTACCCGTCCGTGAAGTCGCCGAAGGAGGCCACGTACTGGGACCAGTTGGTCACCAGCGTCGGCTCGTGCAGCGGTCCGGTCGGCGCCAGGCCGACGAACGCGGCGACGGAGGTGCCGACGCCCTCGATGGGACGGGAGCCGCTGGCGACTTCCTCGACGTAGACACCGGGGGAGAGGTAGGTGGGCATGGGTACGTGCGCTCCTGGAGGGGTACGGACGACGGGAAAGGGGCGGTGACGCTTCCGACTCTCTCCCGCCCGCGGGCCCCGGCGCGTGGCCGAACGGGCGGCGCCGAGGGCAGCGATCGCTGCCTCACCGGACACCCGGGAGGGCAGGCCGTACGGAAGGGCAGCCGGGCCTGCCCCCGGCCCGGGACCTTCGGACACGCCCGCGCGCACCACCCGCCCGTAGCCTGCGGCCCATGACCATCTGGACCTCTCTGGACCCGGCCGCCGTGGCCGTCGAGCCCGGTTCCCGGGCCACCGCCCGGCTGCGGGTGCGGAACACCGGCGACACCGTCGAGGAGTACCGGCTCTCCCTCGTCGGCAGGCCCGCGGGCTGGGGCCGCGTCGAACCCGATGTACTGCGCCTCTACCCGGGTGCGGAGGGGACCGCGGAGATCTCGTTCGCCCCGCCGCGCAGCCCCGACGCCGAGGCCGGCCCCGCCGCCTACGGCGTCCGGGTCGAGCCGCGCGAGAACGGCGCCGTACGCGATGTCGTCGAGGGGCAGCTGACCATCGCGCCCTTCACCGAGATCCGCGCCGAACTCCTCCCGCCCGCCCTGACCGGCCGCTTCCGCGGCAAGGCCCGGGTCGCCGTCGACAACCTCGGCAACACCCCCGTCACCGCCTCCCTGGTGGCCCGCGACGAGACCGACGCCCTGGAGTTCGACCTGGCGCCGAACGCCGTGCGCGTCGACCCGGGCCGCGCCGCCTTCGCCGACCTGGGGCTGCGGCCCCGGGACATCCGGTGGACCGGCGGCGAGCAGAGCCACCGCTTCACCCTGGCGCTGCGCCGCTCCGGCGACGACTCCGGGCAGGAGCTGGAGGGCACCTTCGCCCAGCGGCCCGTCGTCGGCGCCTGGCTGATGACGGTCGGCGGCCTGCTCGTCGCGGGCGCCGTCGCCTTCGCGGTGCTCTGGTTCGGCTTCTCGCCGAAGATCGGCAGCTCGGCCAAGGAGCTGATGGCCTCCGGCGCCCCCAACCCCGTACAGCAGGGCGACGGGAAGAACCTCCCGACGCCGCCGCCGCTGCCCCCGGGCACCGGCGACGACGCCGGCACCGGACCCGGCGGCGTCACGCCGCCGCCCGCCGACGGCGGGAACCCCGACGGCGGCGGGAACCCGCCGCCCACCGGGAACGACGGCGCCGGTGACGGCAGCGGCAGCGGTGGCAGCGGCGGCGGCACCGGCGGCAACCAGGGCGGCGGCCCGGCGCAGCAGCCCCGCACGCAGGTACCCGCGAAGGTCGGCCCGCCCTGGGCGACGGGCTACCAGAAGGACGTCGTCGTCGAGTTCGCCCAGGAACGCCTGGTCAAGCTGAACAACGCGTGCAGCCCCAAGGGCGCCTTCACCCGGGGCGTGATCGACGAGACGACCCGCGCCTCCCTGGTGTGCTACCAGAACGCCGTCGACAACAGCCGCAAGAACCCCCGGCTGATCCTCGCCGTCGACAAGCCGGGGACGCTCGGCCCGGCCACCCTCACCTCGCTGTGGATGCAGGGCGTCACGCCCGACCACGTCAAGCGCGGCGACTGGGACACCAGCCGCTTCATGGCCGCGTTCTACTGGGCGATGAACGGCACCTTCGACGCCCACGACATGGACGTCGCCCGCGCCAACGCGGAGCTCGGCATCGACTACTTCCGCAACGATGTGGCGGGCCCCGGCACCTCCTACAACTCCAACGTCCAGGCGCACATCCGGGACTACCAGAAGGCCATGGGGCTGTCCGTCACCGGCACCATCGACTGGCCCACGATCCGCACCATGCTCGGCGGCGGAGTGATCTGGCGCCCCTGACAGACCGAGGAGGCCCGCGCGTCCCACCCGGCGGGCCTCCTCATCCATTCCGTGACACCGTCACGGAGCCCAGGGCACCCCGGCGTCCGGCAGCAGCCGGCCCGCCTTCTGGTACTCGCGCCGGGCCCCCGCCCGTACGTCGTCCCCGGTCACCGGACCGCCCCGGCCCGCCGCCAGATACCCGGCGGTCACCGCCGCCGAGCGGATCGCGCCGCCCGCCAGCTCGAAGCCCTTCGCGCACTCCGCGAGCGCGTCCGCGAGGTCCGGGGCCTGCGGCGCCCCCGCCAGACACGCCTCCCACAGCGACAGCCGCAGCTCCGCGTCCGGGAACGGGAAGTCCACCACCAGGTCGAGCCGGCGGGTGAACGCCTCGTCGATGTTGGCCCGCAGATTGGTCGTCAGCACCGCGATCCCGTCGAAGGACTCCAGCCGCTGGAGCAGATAGGCGCTCTCCAGGTTCGCGTACCGGTCGTGCGAGCTGCGCACCTCGGAGCGCTTGCCGAAGACGGCGTCGGCCTCGTCGAAGAGCAGCACGCAGTCGGTCCGGTCGACCTCGGCGAAGATCCGCTCCAGGTTCTTCTCCGTCTCGCCCACGTACTTGTCGACGACCGACGACAGGTCCACCACGTAGAGATCCAGGCCGAGTTCGCCCGCGACGACCTCCGCGCCCAGCGTCTTCCCGGTGCCCGACTCACCGGCGAACAGGGCCACCACGCCCCGCCCGCGCCCGCCGCCGGTGCGCAGCCGCCAGCCGCCGAGCACCCTGTCCCGGTGCCGGGCCCGCCCGGTCAGCTCGCGCAGCAGCCCCAGCGGCTCCTCGGGCAGCACCAGGTCGCCGAAGCCGACCGCCGGGCGGACCCGCCGGGCGTGGCTGTCGAGCAGCGGCGCCGACATCAGGCGCGCCCCGCGCTGCACGTGCGCGGCCGTCAACGGCGAGCCCTCGAAGGCGGCCAGCGCCAGCGCCGAGCGGGCCGCCCGGCGGATCGGGCCGCCGCCCAGCCGGTACGGGGCGACCGCCTCGGTCAGGTCGAACGCGGGCTCGTCGGGGCCGAGTTCGCGCCGCCACAGCTCGGCCGAACCGGCCGCGTCGGCGGGCGCCTCCAGCGCCAGCGGCTCCACCGGCGGCGCCCAGCGCGGATCCGGTGCGTCGGTTCCGGCGAACACGACCGTCACGTCCGGCACCGCCAGCGCCCGCACCAGCGGACCGGCGTCCCCGGGCAGCGGCTCGACCACGACGGCCGCCCCCCGCAGCCGGGCCTCCCGCAGCAGTACGGTCCCGAGGGCGCCGTCCGCGTGCCCGGTGCCCGCGCGCAGCCGCAGCACCGGCACACCCCCGCCGCACAGCGCCTCGGCGACGGCGTCGGCGGCGCTGCCGGGGGTCCGCTCCCGCAGGTGGACGGCGACGGGCGCGGCGGCCAGGATCCGGCCGGCGAGCTCGTCCAGCGCCCCGGGCACGGGGACCGCCCCCGGCGCGGCGGGCGGCAGCAGCTCCACCCCGGCGCCCGGCAGCAGCGCGTCCAGCCGCCCGTCGTCGCCGAGCAGATGGGCGACCACCCGCTCCGGCACCCGCAGCGCCCGCCCGGGCAGCGGCCGCTCCTCGTCCTCGACGAGCAGCAGCCCCCCGGCGCACAGCGGCGCGGCCGGGTGGAAGCGGTCGCGGGCGGCCGGCTCGTGCGGGCCGGTGCCCGCGAGCCCGAGGGCGAGCCCCACCGTCGCCCGGCGCCGGCCCACGTCGTCGTTGAGATAGCCGAAGAGCGGCTCGAAGGCCCGGTCCACGTCGGGCGCGAGGGCGGTCAGCAGGACGTGGACGTCGAGCGGGACGAGCCCGAAGGCCCGCGCGAGCGCGCCGAGCCGGTCGTCCGGGTCCGCGCCGGGTCCCGCGTCCGGCCCTGGGGCCGGGTCCATCCCCGCTTCCGTCCCCGCCTCTGCCTCCGTCCCCGCCTCTGCCTCCGTGCCCGCCTCTGCCTCCGTGCCCGGCGCGCCGAGCGGGCGGGCGGCCGAGCGGAGGGCCGACTCCGGGGTCAGGTACAGGCCGCGCAGCGGGTCGGCGGCGGCCGGGTCCTCGGCGGCGCGGCTCTCCACCACACCCCGTACCCGCTCCCGCAGCGCCGCCAGCCGGGCGGTCAGGGCGGTCGCGCTCACGGCAGGTACTCCGTCCGCCGGACCATGCGGGGCGCGGAGTCCGACGGCGGCCCGTCGGAGCCGCGCACGGTGACCATCATCCCCTCGGTGACCGGCGGCGCCACGTCGTACACCGGGACGACCGGGAACGGGGTGGTGATCACCACGTCCAGCGAGGGCTTGAGCTCCCCGCCGAGGGCCGACCAGATGTCCGCGAGGGACCGGGACTCGGCCGGCGGGACGGCCACGGTCAGCGGAAGCGCCGGGGTGCTCCCGTCCGCGCGCAGCACCTCGGGGACCACCTCCCGCGGCAGCGCCTCGTGCGGCAGCAGCAGGGCGAGGGCGCCGGACAGCAGCCGGTGCTCGTCCTCCGGACGCGAGGTCCAGGCGGTCACCAGGTAGGAGAGCCGGAACCAGCGCCGGGGCTGGCGGCGGCGCACCACGGCCCCCCGGGCGTCGCGCTCCGCGTACGCCCCGCGCTCGCGGCGCGCCACGTCCTCCCGGATGTCGAAGAGGTACGCGTTGAGGGTCGGCGCGGTGCGGCGGGCGGCCCAGTCGCGGGTCGGCGGGTCGAAGGAGACGTCCCCGGTGACGGCGGGGGCCAGGAGGCGGCCCAGCGCCTCGTCGATCTCGTGGATCATCAGATGTAGCCCTCGCGGAGTGCGTACGCCACGGCGTGAGCCCGGTTGGCGAGATGGAGCCGCGTCATCAGCGCGTGCAGGATGTTCTTGACGGTGCGCTCGGAGTAGGCGAGCTTCTCGCTGATCTGCCGGGTGTCGAGCCCCTCGGCGAGCAGCCGCAGCACGTCCACCTCGCGCGGGGCCATCCCGAACAGCGGCGCCGTCCCGGTGGTCGCGGTGGTGGTCGCCCGCTGGAGCCGGCCCACCTGGTTGAGCAGGCGGCTGATCAGGTCCGGCGGGAGTTCGCCGTCGCCGCGCGCCGCGCTGTGCACGGCGTTGAGGAGCCGCTGCTCGGTGGCCTGGTGGCGCCAGAGGATCGCGCGCACCCCGTACTCGACGACGGTGAGCAGGTCCGGCTCGCGCAGTTCACCGGCGACGAGCACGACCCGCTGGTCCCCGCCGCGCAGCACGCGCCGCAGCTCGGTCGTGGCGGCCTCGTCGATCCGGTCCGCGAGCATCACGGCGACCGAGGGGGCGCCGTCCCGTCCCTCGCCGGGCTCCTCGGCGGGGTGCTCGGGCATCACCTCGATCGTCGGCTGGTGCTGTAAATGGCTGATGAGTCCGGCCCGGCTGAGCGGGTCGGCGGCGTGGACGGTCACTGCCACGCGTGTGGTGAGCATCCCCGGATGCCTGCCCTTCCCCCAAGAATGTGCTGGCGAACGACCGTCGAACGGTCGTTTCATTGGTCTCCACCACATTCACGGGGGACATCGCCGTCCCGTCGCCGCCCGGCTAACGCCCGGCTAACGCTCCGTCGCCGTCACCCCGGCCGCCCCCGTCGCCCCGGCAGCCTCCGCCGTCCCGGCCGCCGGGGCTGCCGCGACTGCCTCGGCTGCGTCGTCTATCCGGCGCAGCTGCGCCTCGACCCGCTGCACGCCCTCCTTGTAGCCGTGCGCGAGACCCATCTCCCTGGCCCGTACGAGCAGGGCGGCGGCCTCCTCGGTGCGGCCGAGGTCGATCAGGGCCGTGCCCGCCGTCGCGGTGAGCATGCTGTGCCGGATGCCCACCAGGCCGTTGACGGTGTCGCCGTCCAGGGCCAGCCCCTCCCGCGCGCAGGCCAGCGCGCCGGCCGGGTCGCCGACCGAGAGGAGCTGGCGCGACCGGTGCTCCAGGGCGAGGAGCTCGGTCATCACGTCGCCGGTGCCCCGGACCAGGGCGGCGGCCCGCTCGGTGTGCCCGAGGGACTCCTCGCTCACCCCGAAGCGGTCGAGTGCGACGGCCAGGTTGACCAGCGCGGTCGCCTCGCTGGACGCCTCCCCGGCGCGGGCGGCCAGCGGGGGCGCGAGCCGCAGGTGGACCAGGGCCTCGGTGAGCCGGTTCTCCTGGGTGAGGACCCAGCCCAGCAGGGCGCGGACCCGCGACTCGGCGTCCGCGTCCCGCTCCCGGGCGGCGGAGTCGGCCGCCGCCTCCAGGAGCGGCACCCAGGCGTCGTGGCTGTGCCACAGGATGTACGGCCACTGGAGCACCGCGAGCCGCCAGGCCCGGTCGTGGAGCCCGGCCGCGCGGGCGGCGGCGACCGCCGCCGCGAGGTTGTCGCGCTCCGCCGCGTACCAGAGCAGGGCCGCGTCCCGCCCGGCGAACTGCGCGGCCGTCCGGGGCAGCCGGGCGTTGGACGGCGCCGCGCAGCAGGGCTGGTCGTCCGGCTCGGCGGCGCGGGCGGCGGCCATCGCGGTCAGGGTGTAGTGGTCGAGCAGCCGCAGCAGGGCGTCCTCGTCGGCGTCGAGGCCGCGCGCGTACAGCCGGACCAGGTCGTGCAGGGTGTGCCGGCCGGGCGCGTACTCGGTGAGCAGGTGCGCGTCGCACAGCCGGTCCAGGGCCTCCGCGGCCACCGGCGGGGTGCGGTCGAGCAGCGCCGCCGCCGCGTGCCGGTCCAGGTCCGTCCCGGGCACCACGCCGAGCTGCCGGAACAGCCGCGCGGCCTCCTCGGGCAGCCCCTGCACGGTCAGGCGGAGCGCGGCGGCCACGCCCTGCCCGTCGGAGCACTCGGAGTCGTCCACCGAGAGCAGGGACAGCCGCCGCTGCTCGTCGGCGAGTTCGGCGGCGAGGTCGGCGAGCCGCCAGTGCGGGCGGGCGGCGAGCTGCGCGGCGGTGACCCGCAGCGCGAGCGGCAGCCCGTCGCAGAGCGCGGCGAGCCGGCGGGCGGCGGCGGGCTCCGCGTCCACCCGGTCCCCGCCGACGGCCGCGGCCAGCAGCGCGGCCGAGTCGTCGAGCCCCAGCACGCCGAGCGGCACCGGGCGGGCCAGCTCGCTGACGACCAGGCCGCCGAGCCGCAGCCGCGAGGTGACCACGGTCGCGCAGCGCGCCCCGGCCGGGAGCAGCGGGCGGGCCCGGTCGGCGCTGCGGACGTTGTCGAGGACGACGAGCAGCGCCCGGTCCTCGGTGAGCGAGCGGTAGAGCGCGGCGGCGGCCGTCGGCGACTCCGGGACCTGGCGCGGCGGCACGCCGAGCGCGGGCAGGAACTCGCGCAGCACGTCGGAGCTGTCGACGCCGTCGTCCTGGCTGAAGCCCCGCAGGTCGGCGTAGAGCACCCCGTCGGGGTAGTGGGCGGCCCGCCGGTGCGCCCAGTTGAGGGCGAGCGCGGTCTTGCCGACCCCGGCGGGGCCGGTGACGAGCGCCACCCGGGCCCGCTCGACGGCGGTGTCGAGGGCGGCCAGCTCGCGGGCGCGGCCGAGGAAGCCGCGCGGGGCGCGGGGCAGCAGGTCGGGGGCGGGCAGGGCCGCGGCGGGCGGCGCGGGCTCGGCCGCCGCGGCGGGTTCGGGTGTCCCGGGCCACTCGGCGGGCGCGGCGGTGACGGGCGCGTCGCCCGCGGTGTGCGGGGCGGCGGGCGGGGTGCCGCGCAGCACCGCCTCGTACGCGGCGCGCAGCGCGGGCCCCGGGTCCACGCCGAGCTCGTCGGCGAGCTGGGTGCGGGTGCGGTGGTAGCAGTCGAGGGCGTCCGACTGGTGCCCGGCCCGGTAGAGCGAGAGCATCAGGGCCGCCGCGAGGGACTCGCGCAGCGGGTTGGCGACCGCCTCCGCGCGCAGCAGCGCCGCCGCCTTCACGTGCTCGCCGAGCCGCCCGTAGGCCGCGGCGAGCTGCTCGACGGTGACCAGCCGGGTCTCCTCCAGCGCGCGGGCCGCCACCAGCAGCGGCTCGCTGGGCACGGTCCCGGTGAGGGCGGGGCCGCGCCACAGCGAGAGCGCCTCGCGCAGCATCAGGACGGCGTCCCCGGGGTGCTTCTGGTGCCCGGCGAGCTGGACCAGCTCCTCGAAGCGGTAGGCGTCCAGGAGGTGGTCGGGCATCCGGAGCTCGTACGCCTGCCCGTGGGTGGCCAGCTCGACCCCGTAGTGATCGGCGCCGCCCTGCTCGAAGAGGGCCCGCAGCCGCGAGACGTGCCCCTGGACGACGGTGCGGGCCCGCGCGGGCGGGCGCTCGTCCCAGACGGCGTCGATCAGCCGGTCCACGGGCACGACGGCGTTCGCGCGCAGCAGCAGCGCGGCGAGGACACCGCGCCGTTTGGCGGGGCCGAGCGGCAGCTCGCCTTCCTCGGTCGCGATGGACACCGTCCCGAGCAGGCGGAACTCCACCCAGCCCTCCTTCTACCGATTCCGTGGGCCCTCCAGTATCACCGCCCGCCTCTCCCGGACCGTTGTCGGGACCCTCCAGTTGTCCGGAACCGGACCGTCCCGCCGCTGTTCGACCTGATCACCACGGCCGCCCGGGCGCGCTCCGGACGGCCCGCCCGGCCTCAGGCGTTGGGGTCGAAGGGGATCCCGGCGGGCATCGAGCGGCCGAGGTGGTAGGCGAAGTCGACGTCCCGGATCTTGAGCGTGGCGGAGCCGAAATCGGCGCCCGTCAGCCGGTCCCGGAGCCCCGCCGGGTAGCCGTTCCAGCCGACCAGCCGCGGGTAGAACCAGCCGCCGGTGGCGTTCTCGATGCGCTCGTCGTCCGCGTTGGCGAAGCGGAAGCAGTGGGTCGAGGCGCCGTCCTTGTGGTAGACGATCTTGGGGTGGGTGCCGTCGAAGCGCACCGCCGAGCGGGCCGCGATCTGGTAGCCGCTGTGCTGGGAGACGGAGACGTACCGCACCTGGTCGTCGCTGATCCACACCACCACGTGCTCCCAGTCGTGGGTGTGGCCGATGGCCAGCGGGCCCCAGGTGGCCTGGTCCTTCTCGAAGTAGCTCGCGTACATGACGGCGCACCAGCCGTTGTTGCACTTGGCGCGCGAGTAGCTGTTCGCCGAGGCGAGCTGGGCCGGGTCGTGGCACTTGCCGTTGACCGTGCCGCCGAGCTTGAGGCCCGGGTTGAGGGTGCCGTCCGCGCCGATGGCGGCGGTCACGTAGCAGCCGTCGGTGTCGAAGTCGTACGCCGGGGCGAAGGTCTGGTCGAGGCCGTCGGCGTTCTGCGGCAGCGGCGGCAGCACGGCGGCGTGGGCGGTGGCGGGGACGCCGAGCACGAGGGCCAGGGCGCACAGCAGGGCGGCGGGGACGGCGGCGACGGAGCGCCGGAGACGTCCGGATATCAGGTGCACGTCAACTCCTCGGGTGGGGGTGGGCCGACGCTCGCAGCCCGCCCCTCGGGGCGTCAACCACCGTGCGGGGAACGGGGGGTTACGGGTGGGGCGCGCGAGGGGCGCGCGGCGCGTCAAGCCGGCGGGCCCGGTTCGCCGGATCGTGTGGGAGGCGACGGTTGCGGGCGGAACCCGGCCCCGGGCGCGGCAGGATCGTCAGCGGTCGGGGTCGTCCTGAACGGGAGCTGTGGGGGCTCCCGGACCCCGTGCCCGGAGAGCGTCGTGCGCCGACGTCGCCGCTCTCGGCCGCCCCCGGACCCGGCTTCGCTCCGGGGGCGGCGCCACGCCGGGGCCGCCGCGCGCGGGCCGGGCGCTCCGGGTCGGGCACGCCCCAGGTCACCCCGGCTCACGCCTCCTCCGGCTCACGCCTCCTCCGGCTCACGCCTCCTCCGGCTCACGCCTCCTCCGGCTCACGCCTCCTCCGGCTCACGCCTCCTCCGGCTCACGCCTCCTCC
>NZ_JBEZHM010000005.1:138035-235747 GCF_040650575.1 Streptomyces sp. NPDC048659
TCCGGCTCACGCCCCCTCCGGCCCGTGCTCCTTCGGTCCACGCCCCCGGCTCACACCGCCCCGGCGTACAGCTCCTCGACCAGCCGCGCGACGGTCTCCGGCTGCCGCAGGGTCGGGTAGTGGTCGCAGCCGGCCAGCCGGACGAGGCGGCAGCCGGGGATCCGGGAGGCCATCTCCTCGTTGCACCGCACGACCACGGGCTGGTCGAGCTCGCCCAGCGCCAGCAGGGTCGGCGCGGTGATCTCGCCGAGCCGGTCGAAGGCCGGGGCGTCGGTCCGCTGGTGCCCGACGTTCGCGAACCAGGCCGGAAGGACGCCCCGCAGCTGCGCGGCGGCCACCGGGTCCGTCTCGGGGGTGCCGCCGCCCGCCCCGCCCCAGGTGTCGAGGCCGAGCCGCACGATGCCCTCCAGGTCCCCGGCCCGCCCGAAGCGCTCCAGCTCCGCGTAGAAGCTCGCCTCCTCCAGCGCCGGGTAGCCCGTGACCCCCGGCACGAACAGCGCGAGGCCCGCGACCCGCTCGGGCTGGTCCAGGGCGAGCCCGAGCGAGGCGGCCCCGCCCATGCTGGAGCCCACCAGCACCGCGCGCTCCAGGCCGAAGTGGTCCAGCACCGCCGCGAGGTCCGCGACCGGGAGGTACGGCACGGTGGGCGCGGGCGAGCGCCCGTAACCCCGGGCGTCGTAGCGGATCACCCGGTGCCGCGCGGCGAGCGCGGGCAGCACCGGGTCCCAGATCGTCGAGTCGCCGACCCCCGGATGGACCAGGACCAGCGGCGGGCCCGCCGCGACCGCGCCGCCCGGCCCGCCCGTGTCGTCCGCCCAGAGTTCGCCGCCGTCGGTCCTCACCATCGTCTCCATGCGGCCAGTCTGCTCGGGCGGCCCGCCGCCGCACCAGCCCGCCTCGCCCGGTGGGGGTGTCAAGTACCGAGACGGGTCAACGTTCTTGACGGTCTGTCAGTAGTGGCGGGAAACCTGCTTGGAGACCCCTACTGGCCGGTTCTACTCTCAAGTCGCTTTTGCGCGTCCCCCCACCACACCGCGATGACCGCACCTCCTCGCACCCCACCGTCGAACACCGAGGAGATCCCCCATGTCCAAGCTGCTCGTCTCCCTGACCGGCCTCGCCGCCGCCACGGCCCTGTCCTTCGGCGCCACCGTCACCCAGGCCGCCTCCACCACCCTGCTCCCGGCCGGGCACTCCTTCGCCGCCAAGCTCTCCGGCAAGGCCACCTTCGTCGCCGGGTCCACCACCATGACCTGCACGGTCTCCGCCTCCACACCCACCGGCGGGGCCAACAACGCGGTCCCCGCCGCCCCGGCCAACCACAACGCCGCCGGTGCCGTCACCGTCCCGATCAACCCCCCGACCTTCAGCGGCTGCTCCACCAGCATCCTCGGCGTGAACGCCACCATCACCAGCAACGCCGCCAACGGCGCCTGGACCCTCTCCGTCCAGAACGGCACCCCCGCCACCGGCGGCTTCACCATTCCCAAGGGCGGCGTCGTGATCAAGACCAGCGGCCTCGCCAGCTGCACCCTCACCGCCTCGCCCGCCGGGCCCACCGCCGTCAACGGCACCTGGACCAACGGCGCCCCCTCCGCCCTCGCCATCGCGGGCGCGCCCGTCGCCGCGACCGGCACCGGCGGCTTCCTGTGCCCGACCGGCAACCAGTCGGCCACGTTCAGCGCCACCTACCAGCTCACCGACACCACCGACCCGGCCCAGCAGATCACCGTCACCGGCTGACGGCGGCCCGACCGGCGCCCCACCGCCCGACCGGGCGCCCCACCGCCCGGTCACCGAGCGTCACCCACGCCCCGGGGCCACCCCGGGCACCCGCCCCGGGGCGTGGATTCGGCCGCCTCCTCGCCGTCGTGATTTGCTTGACGGACATCCGACCGAAGAAGGCGCACCCCATGAACCGCTCGGCCCGTACGGGAGACCCCACCGGCCTCGACGACCTCGGCGGCACCCCGTCGCTCCCGGCCGCGGCGGGCTTCGACGCCATGGAGCTGCCCGAGGCGGTCCTGGAGACCCTCGCCGCCCAGGGTGTCACCGCCCCCTTCCCGATCCAGGCCGCCGCCCTGCCCAGCGCCCTCGCGGGCCGTGACGTGCTCGGCCGCGGGCGCACCGGCTCGGGCAAGACGCTCGCCTTCGGGCTCGCCCTGCTCGCCCGCACCGCGGGCCGCCGCGCCGCCGCCAAGAAGCCGCTCGCCCTCGTGCTCGTCCCCACCCGCGAGCTCGCCCAGCAGGTCACCGAGGCGCTGACGCCCTACGCGCGCGCCCTGGATCTGCGGCTCGCGACCGTCGTCGGCGGGCTCCAGGCGGGCCGCCAGGCCGGGGAGCTGCGGGCCGGGGCCGAGGTCCTCGTCGCCACCCCCGGACGCCTCAAGGACCTCGTCGAGCGCCGCGACTGCCGGCTCGACCAGGTGGCCGTCACCGTCCTCGACGAGGCCGACCAGATGGCCGACCTCGGATTCCTTCCGCAGGTGACGGAACTCCTCGACCAGGTGCCGGCCGGCGGCCAGCGGATGCTCTTCTCGGCCACCCTCGACCAGGACGTCGAGACCCTGGTCGACCGCTACCTCAAGGACCCGGCGGTCCACTCCGCCGACCCGGCCGACGGCTCCGCGGGCACGGCCGAGCACCACGTGCTGCGCGTCCACGGCGGCGACAAGTTCGCCGTCGCCGGGGAGATCGCGGGCCGCGAGGGCCGGGTGCTGATGTTCCTCCACACCAAGGCGTCCGTCGACCGCTTCACCCGGCAGCTCGTCGCCGCCGGGCTGAAGGCCGCCGCCCTGCACGGCGACAAGTCCCAGCCGCAGCGCACGGCCACCCTGGAGCGCTTCAGGACCGGCGCCGTCACCGTCCTCGTCGCGACCAACGTCGCCGCCCGCGGCCTGCACGTCGACGACCTCGACCTCGTCGTCAACGTGGACCCGCCCACCGACCCCAAGGACTACCTCCACCGCGCGGGCCGCACCGCGCGCGCCGGGGCCTCCGGCGACGTCGTCACCCTCGCCCTGCCCGACCAGCGCCGCGACCTCGCCAAGCTGCTCGCCGAGGCCGGTGTCCGCGCCCGCACCGCCGACGTCCGCCCCGGCTCGCCCGAGCTGCTCCGGATCACCGGCGCGAAGGCCGCCGCCGGGGCCCCCGACACGACCGCCGGCCGCGACCGGCGCGGCGCCGAGTTCCGCGGCCGGGGCACCGTCCCGGGCCGCCCCGGCCGAGGCAAGAACGCCGACCGCAAGACCGCCGACGCCAAGCGCGCCGCCGAGGCCCGCAAGGCCGCCCGGGTCCGCCGCGGCGGCTCCTGACCCACGGCGGAAGCCGGGCGCGACACCGGCTTCCGTCGACTCCTCGCGGTTCCCGCCGATCTTCGGCATCCTTGGTGGCCTGAAGTACGCCCCGGACGGGGCGAGTCGGCGTGTCCAGCGGAGGGGGAGCCGTACCGGATGAGCGGGGAAGCAGAGGCCGAGGACGGCATACCCGTACGACGCGGGAGGCGGCGGCCCCGGGCCCGTACGGTGCTGCTGACCGCCCTCACCCTGCTGGTGGCGGCGGTCCTGCTCACCTCCGGCGTCGGCTACTGGGCCTACGAGCACTACACGGGCCGGGTCCAGCGGATCCCGCAGACCTTCCCCACGAACGCCCCGGTGCCCGCCGCCTCCAAGGGTGGCCAGAACTTCCTGCTGATGGGGCTCGACTCCCGCTCGGACGTCCCCACCACCGGCAGCGACGCCAAGGGCTCGCTCTGGAAGTACGGGGACCAGCGCAGCGACGCCATGATGCTCGTGCACATCCCGGCCGACCACTCCGCCGCGTACGTCGTCTCGCTGCCCCGCGACTCCTGGGTCGACATCCCCGGCCGGGGCCGGGCCAAGCTCAACGCGGCCTTCTCCTGGGGCGGCCCGCCGCTCCTCATCGACACCGTGCAGCGCCTCACCGACGTACGGGTGGACCACTTCGCCGTCATCGACTGGAACGGCTTCCGCAAGCTCACCGACGCCGTCGGCGGCGTGGACATCCTGATGTCCGACGGCGAGCGCCGGCACATGAACGGCGAGCAGGCCCTCGACTACGTCGGCGAGCGCAAGGACCTGCCCAACGGCGACTTCGACCGCACCCACCGGCAGCAGAACTACCTGCGCACGGTCCTGGAGAAGGTCATGAGCTCCGCCTCCCTCAAGGACCCGCTCCAGCTCAAGAAGACCCTCGACATCTTCACCGCCACCGTCAGCGTCGACGAGCGCTTCGGCGACGGCCAACTGCGCGAACTGGTCTGGAACATGCGCGACGTCCGGGCCGGCGACATGACCTTCATGAACGCCCCCGTCAAGGGCACCGGCATGGTGGGGGGCCAGTCGGTCGTGCACCTCGACACCACCCGCGCGGCGGCCCTGTGGAAGGCGTACCGGGACGACTCCGTCGGCGCGTACGTCGAGAGCAACCCCGTCGACCGGCTGCGCCCCGCCACCAACTGAGCCACCGCCCGGGCGGACTTGGGTCCGGCGCAAGTCGGGAGCTTGGTCGCGCCCGGGAGCGACCTAAGTCCCTTGAGCGGTCCCGCCCGGTCCCCGAGGCTTGAAGGCGACTCACGAGCCAAGGACCGGGACAGATGAGCATCGAGTACATCGGGTACAGCCAGGACACCACCCGCGACCCCAACGGGACGCCTCACCTGATGCGCGGGCGGTGCGGGGCGACCTGGCGGCGCCGCCACAACGGCTACGACCAGGCGACGGGGCAGGACCTCGGCAGCACCACCCGCTTCGGCTTCCCGCCCTGCGAGGCGGGCGAGTCCCCGATCGAGAAGTTCGTCATGACGGCCTGGGGCGACAGCTTCGTCCCCGTCTACCGCTGCCCCGACCACAGCTGAGCCCGCCGGGGCGAGCCGGGCCGGGGCGCGCCCTACGCCTCCGTCTCCGGGAAGTGGCAGGCCACCTCCCTCGGCTCGCCCACGGCCAGGCTCCGCAGCGGCGGGGCCTCCGTCCGGCAGACCGCCCGCGCCTTCGGGCAGCGCGGATGGAAGGTGCAGCCCGGCGGCGGCGCGGCCGGGCTCGGCGGGTCGCCCAGCAGCGTGATCCGCTCCCGGGCCCGCTCGGCCGCCGGATCCGGCAGCGGCACCGCCGACAGCAGCGCCCGGGTGTAGGGGTGCGCGGGCGCCCCGTACACCCGCTCCTTCGCGCCGATCTCCACGATCCGCCCCAGGTACATCACGGCGACCCGGTCGCAGACCCGCTTCACCACCGACAGGTCGTGGGCGATGAAGAGGTACGCGAGCCCCAGCTCCTTCTGGAGCCGCTCCATCAGGTTGACGATCTGCGCCTGCACCGACACGTCCAGCGCCGACACCGGCTCGTCCGCCACGACCAGCCGCGGCCCGGTCGCCAGCGCGCGGGCGATCCCGATGCGCTGCGCCTGCCCGCCGGAGAACTCGTGCGGGAAGCGGTCCGCGTGCTCCGGGATCAGCCCCACCAGCTCCATCAGCTCCCGGGCCCGCGCCAGCGCGTCCGCCGCCGAGGCGCCCTGCACCAGCAGCGGGTCGGCGATGATCCGGGCCACCGACTGGCGCGGGTTCAGCGAGGAGTGCGGGTCCTGGAAGACCATCTGGATCTCCCGCCGCAGCGGCTTCAGCGCCCGCTGCGACAGATGCGTGACGTCCCGGCCGCCGTACGTCACGGAGCCCGAGGTCGGCTCCAGGAGCCGCACGATCATGCGGCCGGTGGTCGACTTGCCGCAGCCGGACTCGCCGACCAGGCCCAGGGTCTCGCCCGCCGCCAGGTCGAAGCCGACCCCGTCGACGGCGCGCACCGGCGCCGAGCGGCGCCGCCCCGGGAAGGTCATCGTCAGCTCGCGGACCCGCAGCAGCGGCGCCTCGGCGGCGGAGTCCTCGTCGGGCGCGGGCGCCGGATGCGGCGGGGCCGCGGGGGAGCGGGTCATGAGCCGGCCCTTTCGTACGGGGAGGGCGCCGCGGACGGCGCCGGGAACGACGGGAAGTGGCAGGCGGCCACGTGCCCCGAGGGTCCGCCGAGCCCGGGGCGTTCGCCCGCGCAGCGCGCCCGCTCCTCGTCGGTCCCGGCGGCGGCCCGCGCGCAGCGCGGCGCGAAGGCGCAGCCGGGCGCCGGGTCGAGCAGCGAGGGCGGGGTGCCGGGGATCGCCCGCAGCGGGGCGTCGTCGGGGTCGTCGAGCCGGGGCAGCGAGTCGAGCAGCCCGCGGGTGTACGGGTGCGCGGGCGCGGCGAACAGGGCGTCCACCGGGGCCTGTTCGGCCGCCCGCCCGCCGTACATCACGAGCACCTCGTGGGCGACCCGGGCGACCACGCCCAGATCGTGGGTGATCATGACGACGGAGAGCCGCCGCTCGCGCTGGAGCCGGACCAGCAGGTCGAGGATCTGCGCCTGCACGGTCACGTCGAGCGCGGTGGTCGGCTCGTCGGCGATGAGCAGGTCCGGTTCGCAGACCAGCGCCATCGCGATCATCACCCGCTGGCGCATCCCGCCGGAGAACTGGTGCGGGTACTCGCCCGCCCGGCGCCTCGGCTCCGGGATGCCGACCTCGGCGAGCGCCTCCACGGCCCGCGCGCGGGCGGTGGCCCGCCGGGAGCCGAAGTGCACCCGGTGGTGCTCGGCGATCTGCTCGCCGACCGTGTAGTACGGGTGCAGGCTGGACAGCGGGTCCTGGAAGATCATCGCCATCCGCCGGCCGCGCAGCCGGTTGAGGTCCCGGTCCGGCAGCCCGACCAGCTCGCGCCCGTCGAGCGCGACGGAGCCGGTCACCTCGGCGCCGGTGTGCAGGCCCATGACGGCGAGCGAGGTCACCGACTTGCCGGAGCCGGACTCGCCGACGATGCCGAGGGTCCGCCCGTGCGGCACCTCGAAGGAGAGGGAGTCCACGGCGCGGACGGGGCCGCGCGGGGTCGGGAAGGTGACGGTGAGGCCGCTGACCCGCAGCAGGGGTTCCGGTGCGCCCATCAGTACCTCACTCGGGGGTCGACGACGGCGTAGAGCAGGTCGACGCACAGGTTGGCGACGACGATGAAGGTGGCGGCGAGCAGCGTGACGCCGAGGATGACGGGCTGGTCGCCGGTGGTGAGGGCGCCGTAGAAGAGGCGTCCGATGCCGGGGAGTCCGAAGAGGGACTCGGTGATGACGGCCCCGGCGAGGAGCCCGCCGAGGTCCATGCCGAAGAGGGTGAGGACCGGGGTCATGCCCGCCCGCAGCCCGTGCTTGACGACGACGGTGCGGCGCGGCAGGCCCTTGGCGCGGGCGGTGCGGATGTACGGCTCCGCCATCGACTCGATCATCGAGCCGCGGCTCTGCCGGGCGTACATGGCCGCGTAGAGCACGGCCAGCGCCAGCCAGGGCAGCAGCAGGTTGGAGGCCCAGGACAGCGGGTCGCCGGTGAGGGGCACGTACTGCGGGTAGGGCAGCAGTCCGGTGAGCCGGATGAAGCCGTAGATGAGCAGCACGGAGGTGAAGTACACCGGCAGGGAGGCGGCGGCGACCGCGCCGACCATCAGGGCCCGGTCGGTGAGGGTGTCCTTGCGGAGCGCGGCGGTGACCCCGGCGGAGAGCCCGAGGAGCAGCCAGAGGGCGGCGGCGCCGAAGGCGAGCGAGGCGGAGACCGGCAGCCGGTCGACGAGCAGGTCCCAGACGGCCTCGCTGTTCTCGTAGGAGTAGCCGAGGCAGGGGAACTCGCAGCGCAGCGCGTAGCGGCCGGTGCCCATGGTGCGGCCGGTGAAGATGCCGGTGACGAAGTCGGCGAACTGGCGCCACAGCGGGGCGTCCAGGCCCATGTGGGCGCGGATCGCCTCCAGGCGCTCGTCGCTGCACGACTTGCCGCAGGCCGCCGCCGCCGGGTCGGAGGGGAGCACGTAGAAGATGACGAAGGTGACGGCGGCGATGGCGAGCAGCACGCCCGCCACCCCGAGCAGCCGGCGGCCGAGGTAGAGGATCACGAGCGGCCCCCTCGGGGGTCGAGGATGTCGCGCAGCGCGTCGCCGAGCAGGGTGAACGCGAGCACGGTGAGGAAGAGGCAGACGCTGGGGACGAGGAAGTACATCGGGTCGGTGTCGTAGTAGGCGACGCTCTCCGCGATCATCTGCCCCCAGGACGGGGTCGGCGGGCGGACGCCGACGCCGAGGTAGCTGAGGTCCGCCTCGGTGGCGATCATGCCGGGGATCATCAGCGTGGTGTACGCGATGACGGGCCCCGCGACCCCCGGGAGGATGTCGCGGCCGAGGATCCGCCAGGGGCCGGAGCCGCCGACGCGGGCCGCGTCGACGTACTCGCGGTGCTTGAGCGAGAGGGTCTGGCCGCGCACCACCCGGGCCACGCCGGGCCAGCCGAAGAGGCCGATGACCAGGATCATCAGGAGGGTGCGGTTGACGTCCCGGGCCACCGACATCATCGCGATCATGAAGATGAGGGAGGGGAAGGACATGGTGAGGTCCATCAGGCGGGAGAGCACGGTGTCGGTGCGGCCGCCGAAGTAGCCGGCCGCGATCCCGGCGGCGGTGCCCGCCACCACGACGATCGCGGTGGCGGCGAAGGCGATGAGCAGGGACACCTGGGCGCCGTGCACGACCCGGGCGTACAGGTCGCGGCCGGTGATGGGCTCGACGCCGAGCCAGTGCTCGGCGGAGACCCCGCCGAGCGGTCCGATCGGCTGGCCGCCGAGGTAGGGGTCGACGGCGGACTTGTCGAACTCCTCGGGGCCCCAGCCGCCGAGCGAGCCGATGAGCGGCGCGGCGACGGTCATCAGGGCGAAGAGGGCGACGACGGCGAGGGAGACCTTGAGCGAGGGGCGGCGGCGCAGTTCCGCGCGGACCGTGCGCCAGGCCCCGTCGCCCCCGGCCGGTGCCGGGGGCTTGGTGGTGAGCGTCATGGCAGGGGCGTCCTTCAGTTCGCGCTCTTCGCCGGGTCCTTGAGACCGACGGTCGCGTAGTCGAGCTGGCCGCTCCAGGAGGTGTGGCCGAAGGCGCCGGCGACGTTGGTGCCGATGAGCAGGGTGCGGCGCTTGGAGGCGCCGGGGGCGACCGGGGCCTTGGCGAGGATCTGCCCGTCGAGCTCCTGCCACGCCTTGTTGGCCTGGGCGCCGTCGGCCAGGGCGGCGATCTCGTCCATCCGCTTCATGGTGGCCTCGTCCTTGAAGAGCGAGTGGTTGCCGGAGTTGCCCTTCTCCTTGATGAAGCGCCCGTCGAAGACGAAGGGGAGGAAGGTGGAGCCGGAGGGGTAGTCGGGACACCAGCCGGTGTAGACGAGGTCGGTGCGGTTCCTGGTGTCGCCGATGGTGTCGTAGAAGGCCGACGGGTCGACCGTCTCGATGGTCACCTTGATGCCGGCCCGGCCCAGGGACTCCTGGACGGCCTCGCCGATCCGCTTGTCGTTGATGTTGACGGTGAGACGGGTGGAGAAGCCGTCGGGCTTGCCGGCCTCCTTGAGGAGCTGCTTGGCCTTCGCCACGTCGCCGGAGAGCGGGATCTTCAGGGTGTCGGGCTGCTTGCCGCCGGTGAACAGGGCGCCGGGCATGACGGCGGTGGAGGCGTCGACGACGGCCGGGCCGCCGGCGGCGGTGACGATGGCCTCCCGGTCGAGGGCGTACTGCACGGCCTGGCGGACCTTCACGTCGTCGAAGGGGGCGCGCCCGGTGTGCATCTGGACCATCTCGGTGCAGCTGCTGGACTCGGCGAGCAGCCGGGACTTCACCTCGGCCTTGGTGAGCACCTTGGAGATGGACTCGGGGCGCAGCTGCGCCCAGGAGACGGCGGAGGCGTCGGGGCCGGAGGAGGCGATCAGCCGGTCGTCGATCTGGTTGCCCTTGAGGCCCATGGTGACGACGATCCGGTCCGGGTACGCCTTGCGGACGGTGTCGCTCTTCGGGTCCCAGTGGGTGTTGCGGACCAGCACGAGCTGCTTGTCGCGGGCGTAGCTCTCCACCTTGTACGGGCCGGAGGAGAACGGGCGGTTGTCGTACTGGGGGCCCTTGTCCTGGGCCTCGGGCACCGGTGCGAAGGTCGGCAGGGTGGCGGCGAAGGGGAACTCGGCGAAGGGCTTGTGGAGTTCGAAGACGATCGTGCGGGTGTCCGGGGTCTTCACCGAGTCCAGGTGCCTGCCCTCGGCCGGGCCCCGGTAGTCCTTGCCGCCGACGAGGTAGCGGGCGGCGTAGTCGGGGCCGCCGGGCAGGTCGGGGGAGAAGGAGCGCTCGACGTTGTGCTTGATGTCCTGCGCGGTGATCGGGGTGCCGTCCTCGTACTTCAGGCCGGGCTTGAGGCGGAAGGTCCAGGTCTTGGCGCCGTTGGACGGGGTGCCGAGGTCCTCGGCGAGGTCGGGGACCAGCTCGCTGCCCCGGGCGCCGGGCGCCGCCTGGTACGTGACGAGGGTCCGGTAGAGCAGCCGGGTGCCGAAGTCCATGTCGGGCATGACCCAGTTGCGGGCCGGGTCGAGGTGCGTGAAGTCCTGGTTGGACAGCACGGTGAGGGTGCCGCCCTTGACCGGGGTGCCCCCGATGACCTGCCCGTTCGTGCCGGTCGCGGGGTTGGCGCCGCGGTGTCCGCCGCTCCCGGCCGTGCCGCCTCCGCCGGTGCCGGAGCAGCCGGTCGCACCGAGGGTGAGGGCCGCCAGGACGGCGGCGGCGAGGGCGTTTCGGGTGTGCTTGTCCATCAGGGGTCACTCCGGGTGGGGAGGTTCGGACAGCCGCCGGGACCACGCGACGGCTGGAATGTGACCCGTAACATAGTAATGTGAAATTGTACTGCGCAAGCCCTTGAACGTCCTGAACCCGCGCAGCCCACACCCTCGCCCCGCCCGGAAGGCTCGCCCCGTGACCCTCGTCTCCAGCAACCCGGCCGACCCCGCCGACGTCCTCGTCCGGCTCACCGCCCCCGGCGCCTTCGCCGCCGCCGACGCCGTCGAGCGCGCCCGCACCGCCCAGACCGCCTGGGCCGCCGCCGGTGCCGCCGCCCGCTCCGCCGCCCTCGGCGCCGTCGCCGACACCGTCGAGGCCGCCGCCGCCGAACTCGCCGCGCTCGCCGTCCGCGAGGTCGGCAAGCCGCTCGCCGAGGCCCGCGCCGAGGTCGCCCGCACCGTCGCCATCTGGCGCTACTACGCGCAGGCCCCCTACGCGCCCACCGGCGCCGTCCACGAGACCGCCGCCGGCCCCGGCCTGCTGCTCACCCGCCGCCGCCCGCATGGCGTCGCCGGACTCGTCACCCCCTGGAACTTCCCCTTCGCCATCCCCACCTGGAAGGCCGCCCCCGCCCTCGCCGCCGGCAACGCCGTCGTCCTCAAGCCCGCCCCCCAGGCCACCGCCTGCGCCCAGCGGCTCGCCGAACTCGTCGAACGGGCCCTGCCCGCCGGGGTGTTCACCGTCGTCCCCGGCGGCGCCACCGAGGGCGGCGCCCTCGTCTCCGCCGCCGACGTCGTCTCCTTCACCGGCTCCTCCGCCGTCGGCCGCTCCGTCGTGCGCAGCGCCACCGCCCGAGGCATCCCGGTCCAGGCCGAGATGGGCGGCCTCAACGCCGCCATCGTGCTCCCCGACGCCGACATCGAGCGCGCCGCCGCCCACATCGCCGCCGCCATCGCCGGCTACGCGGGCCAGAAGTGCACCGCCACCAGCCGGGTCATCGCCGTCGGCACCGCCCTCGGCCCGCTCCGCGAAGCCCTCGCCGAGGCCCTGCGCGCCGTCCCCGTCGGCGACCCCGCCGACCCCGCCACCGTCTGCGGCCCGCTCATCGACGAGCGCGCCCGCACCGAGGTCACCACCGCCTGGCGCGACCTGCCCGTCCTCGCCGGCGGCGACGTGCCCGAGCGCCCCGGCTGGTACGCCGCCCCCACCCTGGTCGAGAAGGCCGCCCCCGGCCACCGGCTGCTCCGCGAGGAGGTCTTCGGCCCCGTCGCCGCCCTGCTCACCGCGCACGACCTCGACCACGCCGTACGCCTGAGCAACTCCGCCCGCTACGGCCTCGTCACCTCCGTGCACACCGCCGACCTCGACACCGCCCTGCACGGCCTCGACCAGCTCGACACCGGCATGGTCCGGATCAACGCCCCTTCCACCGGCGTCGACTTCCACCTCCCCTTCGGCGGCTCCAAGGCGTCCAGCTTCGGCCCGCGCGAACAGGGCACCGCCGCCGTGGACTTCTACACCTCCTCCCGCACCTACACCCTCGCCCCCGCCCGCTGAGCGGGCCGCGCTCCCGCCGCGCCGCCCCGCCCCGCGCCGTCCCGGTCGCGCCGCCTCGCCCCGTCCCGCCGAGCCTGCCCCGCCCGCGCCCGCCGCGTCCCGCCCGCCGACCGGGCCGCACGCCCCGCCCCGTCCCGCCCGCCGCGTCCCCGCCCCGCCCCGAAGGAAGCCATGCACCCCGCGTACGCGACCACCGACCACGTCTTCGAGGTCCCGCTCGACCACGACGACCCCGCCGGCCCCACCCTGCGGGTCTTCGCCCGCGAGGTCGTCGACCCCGCCCGCGCCGCCGAGCCGCTGCCCTGGCTGCTCTACCTCCAGGGCGGCCCCGGTGGCAAGTCCCCCCGCCCCGTGCACGGTTCGCCCGGCTGGCTCGACCAGGCGCTGCGGACCCACCGGGTGCTCCTGCTCGACCAGCGCGGGACCGGCCGCTCCACCCCGGTCACGGCCCGTACCGCCGCCCGCTTCGGCAGCCCCGAACGGCTCGCCGCGCACCTCGCCCACTTCCGCGCCGACGCGATCGTCCGCGACGCCGAACTCATCCGCCGCCGGCTCTGCGGCGACACCCCCTGGGACACCCTCGGCCAGAGCTACGGCGGCTTCGTCACCCTCAGCTACCTCTCGTACGCGCCCGAGGGCCTGCGGCGCTGCCACGTCACCGGCGGGCTGCCCGGCCTCACCGCCACCGCCGACGACGTCTACGCCCACACCTCCCCGCGCGTGCGCGACCGCGTCCTCGGCCTGTACGCCCGCTACCCCGGCGACGCCGCCCGGCTCCGCGCGATCGCCGCGAAGCTCGCCGCCGAGGACGTCCGGCTGCCCGGCGGCGACCGGCTCACCACCTGCCGGCTGCGCAGCCTCGGGCTCGCCCTCGGCATGGGCGACGGCTACGAGCGCCTCCACTGGCTCCTCGACGAGGCCGTCGAGGACACCGCCGAGGGCGGCGGCCTGACCGACACCTTCCTCCACCAGGTCGAGGCCCTCACCGGCTTCACCGACAACCCGCTCTTCGCCGTGCTGCACGAGTCCATCTACGCCCAGGGCGCCGGACCGACCGCCTGGGCCGCCGAACGGGCCCTCGCCGCCCTCCCCGAGTTCGCCGAGGACGCCGAACCGCTGCTGCTCACCGGCGAGTCCATCCACCCCTGGATGTTCGAGGAGATCGCCGGACTGCGCCCGTTCGCCGGAGCGGCCGAACTGCTCGCCCGGCGCACCGACTGGGCCCCGCTCTACGACCCCGCCCGGCTCGCCGCCAACGAGGTCCCGCTGGCCGCCGTCGTCTACCACGACGACATGTACGTGGACGCGGGCATCTCGCTGGCCACGGTCCGCGCGATCGGCGCCGCCCGCGCCTGGGTCACCAACGAGTGGGAGCACGACGGCGTGAGCGCCTCCGGGGGCCGGGTCCTCGCCCGGCTGATGGACATGACGGCCGGGCGGGCGTAAACGGGGGGCGTACGGGAGGGCCCCGAGGCCCCGAGGGGTGCGCGGGGGCCCGGGCCGGGGTCGAATGGGGGAGACCGGCGCGGGGCGATCCGCGCCGGGGCACCCGTACGACAGCGACCGGCACGGCGGAAGGGCACGAGGACATGACGGAACTGATCGCGGTCACCGGAGCGACCGGGCGGATCGGCGGGCGCGTGGTCCGGCGGCTCGCCGAGGCGGGCGCCCCCGTGCGGGCGCTCGGCCGGGACCCGGGGAAGCTCGCCGCCCTGCCCGCCGCCGACACCCGCACGGCCTCCTACGAGGACGCGGCCGCGATGCGCGCCGCGCTCGACGGGGCGGGCGCCCTCTTCCTCGTCTCCGCCCACGAGGGGCCCGGCCGGGTCAGGACCCACACCACGGCGGTGGACGCGGCCCTCGCCGCCGGGGTGCGCCGGGTGGTCTACCTGTCGTACCTCTCCGCCGCGCCGCACGCCACCTTCACGTACGCCCGCGACCACTGGTACACCGAACAGCACATCCGCTCCACCGGCGTGCCGTACACCTTCCTGCGCGACAGCTCCTACCAGTCCGACCTGGCGGCCATGACCGGGGCCGACGGGATCCTGCGCGGCCCGGCGGGCGACGGCCGGGTCGCCGCCGTCACCCACGACGACGTCGCCGCCTCGGCCGCCGCCGTCCTGCTCGCCGACGGCGCCCACGACGGCGCGACCTACGACATGACCGGCCCGGAGGCCCTCTCCTTCGCCGAGATCGCCGAGGCCCTCGGCCGGGCCGCGGGCCGCCCCGTCTCCTACGTGCCGGAGACCCGCGAGGAGGCGTTCGCCTCCCGGGCCGGTTACGGCGCGCCCGACTGGGAGGTCGAGGGCTGGGTCAGCTCGTACGAGGCGGTGGCGACCGGCGAGATGGACACCGTCTCGGACGCGGTCCGCACCCTGACCGGGCGCCCGCCGCAGCCCTTCGCGGACTTCCTGGCGGCGCACCCGGGCGCCTACCGCCACCTGACCGCCTGACGGCCCGCGTGCGATTCGCTCGTTTGTTCGGTTACTGGTCTACCCTTGACCCATGACCGGCCTCCAGGGATCCCTCTTCGACCAGACCGACGACATCGGCCTCGGCCCGCTGGACGGCCTGCGGCGGACCGTGCTCGGGGCCGGCGCCTGGATCGACCACCTGCCGGGCTGGCTGCACGGCGCCGACGCACTGTTCGAGGAGCTCGCGGGCCGGGTGCCCTGGCAGGCCGAGGAGCGGGCCATGTACGACAGCGTCGTCGCCGTGCCCCGGCTGCTCGCGTACTACCGCGAGGGCGCCCCGCTCCCGCACCCCGCCCTCGTCGACGCCCGCGACCGGCTCGGCGCCCACTACGCGCCCGAGCTCGGCGAGCCCTTCGCCACCGCCGGGCTCTGCCTCTACCGCGACGGGCGCGACAGCGTCGCCTGGCACGGCGACCGCACCGGCCGCTCCGCGACCCGGGACACGATGGTCGCGATCCTCTCCCTCGGCGACCCCCGGGACCTTGCCCTGCGCCCGCGCGGCGGCGGGCCCACGGCGCTGCGGCTGCCGCTCGGCCACGGCGACCTGGTCGTGATGGGCGGCTCCTGCCAGCGCACCTGGGAGCACGCGGTCCCCAAGACGAGCCGCGCCGTCGGCCCCCGGATCAGCGTCCAGTACCGCACCCGGGGCGTGCGCTGAGGCCGCCGGGCCCGCCGGGCCTAGAGGGTGAGGGCGTCCTCGGCGTCGTCCGTCCAGGGCGTCACCGCGGTCTTGCCGGGGGAGACGCGCAGGCCCGGAGTCGACGCCGTCAGCGGCTTCTGCTCCTTCGGCGGCTTCTGCGCCAGGCCGGACTCGGTGTCCATGGTCATGGCGACCGAGTCGACCGTCGCGCCCCCCTTCCCGGTGCGCGGGCCGCCCAGGAGCCCCGCGTACGCGGAGCCGCCCGGGTCCAGCCGAAGGGACTCCTCGGGGGAGGGCGCGGTGCCCCGCAGGATCGCCGGTCCGAAGAGCGGGCCGAAGGCCACGAGCGGATGACCGAGCACCCGGCACGGCTTCCCGGACCTGTTGGTGATCTTCAGCAGATAGCTGCCGGTCGTCCTCTCGGCCAGGCTCGCCGTGAACGTCAGGTCGTACGTGCCGCACGGGTAGACGCCCACGTCCGGATCGGCCGGAAGCTCCGGCGGCGCGGTCGTCGGCCTGGGCTTCGGCGCCGGGGCGGCGGTCGTCGCGGGGGTTTCCGGCGGCGCCGACGCGGCGGTCGGACCGGCGCTCTCGGACGGGCCGCACGCCGTCAGGAGCAGCGCGGCCGACGCGGCGGCGGCGACTGTGGCTGCGATGGAGGTGGCTGGAACGGTTCTGCGGACGGTTCCGCGGACAGTGCTCATGGCGGGCGGCCCCCGAGGTGAGACGACGTGACGAGCTTACGGCCCGAACACCCGGGAATCCCGGCCGGGTTCAGGATGCGGTGGCGATCTCCGCCCCCATTCCGCCCTGGCGCCCGCGCCGGGCGCGTCCGAGGCGTCCGGCCCGTCCGCTTGATAGACAGGTGTCCCACCTACACACCCCCGACACGACCGGAGAGCACCCATGCGGATCCATCTGACCAGCGTCTTCGTCGACGACCAGGACAAGGCCCTGCGCTTCTACACGGAGGTGCTGGGCTTCGTGAAGAAGGAGGACGTGCCGCTCGGCGCCTACCGCTGGCTGACCGTCGTCTCGCCCGAGGACCCCGAGGGCACCGAACTGCTCCTGGAGCCCGACGCGCACCGGGCCGTCGGGCCGTACAAGAAGGCGCTCGTGGAGGACGGCATCCCGGCCGCCGCCTTCGCCGTCGACGACGTGCCGGCCGCGTACGAGCGGCTGCGCGGGCTCGGGGTGCGGTTCACCCGCGAGCCGATGGAGATGGGGCCGGTGACGATCGCCGTGCTCGACGACACCTGCGGAAATCTCCTGCAGATCGTTCACCGAGAGTCGTGACCGAATAGGTACAAAAATCGTTTACCGGTCATGAACCTCACCGTGCGTTCCCTCACCGCTCTCGCCCTCGCGGGCGGGGCCCTCGCCGCCGTCGCCGGCACCGCGCAGGCCGCCCCGGCGCGGGCGGAGGCATCCGCCGCCACGCTCAGCCACGACGTGGACGTGCCGGACATCGACCTCGAGGACGTCGAGCTGCTGGACCTGCTCGGCGGCTGAGCCGCAGCACCCCCGTACCGAAGCCAGTCGAGCACACACGAGAACAGAGGAGGAGAGATGACGGGCCGCGCGCTCATCGTCGTCGACGTGCAGCGGGATTTCTGCGAAGGAGGGAAGGTCCCCGTGAAGGGCGGTGCCGAACAGGCCCGCGCCATCGCGGAGTTCGTCAAGGACCGGGCCGGTGAGTCCTACGTACGGGTGGTCGCCACCCGGGACCACCACATTGACCCCGGGGACCACTTCTCCGACGAGCCCGACTTCGAGAACTCCTTCCCCGAGCACGCCGTCGCCGGCACCGAGGGCTGTGAGTTCCACCCGGACTTCGAGCCCGTCGTGACCTCCGGCGCCGTCCACGAGGTCTTCTTCAAGGGCGCCCACTCCGCCTCGAAGAGCGGCTTCGAGGGAGCGACCGCCGACGGCGCGCCGCTCGCCGACTGGCTGCGCGAGCACGGCGTCGACGCCGTCGACGTGGTCGGCATCGCCACCGACCACTGCGTGAAGGCCACCGCCCTGGGCGGCGTACGGGCCGGATTCGACGTGCGCGTCCTGCTCGACTACACCTCGGGCGTCGCCCACGACACCACCGCCCGCGCCCTCGGTGAGATGCGCGAGGCCGGTGTGGAGCTGACGGGCGAGCCCGTCGTCCTCGGCTGACGCGCCAGGGGGCCGGTTCCGCCCGCCGGCCCCCGCCCCCGCACCGACGTGCCCCGCCCCGTCCCGATCTGCCCCGCACGCCCCGTCCCGACCTCGCCGGACACCTCGCCCATGCCTCGCCGCCTGTCGGCGGCCGTGAGCCGTGTCTCATCGGAGGCCGGGCCGCTTGCTATGCACTCAGTTGCATAGCAAGATCCGGGGCATGGCGCTCGAACACGCGATCCTCGTCTCCCTGCTGGAGAAGCCGGGCTCCGGCTACGAGCTGGCCCGGCGCTTCGAGCGGTCCATCGGCTACTTCTGGACCGCCACCCACCAGCAGATCTACCGCGTCCTCAAGCGCATGGAGAACGACGGCTGGGTCGCCGCCCGGGACGTGCCGCAGCAGGGCCGCCCAGACAAGCGGGAGTACTCCGTCGCCGACCTCGGCCGCGCCGCGCTCTCCTCCTGGCTCCACGAGCCCATCGAACCCGAGAGCGTCCGGCACGACCTGGCGGTCAAGATCCGCGGCGCCGCCTTCGACGACCCGGCCGCCCTCGTCACCGAGGTCCGGCGGCACCGCGCCGCCCACGAGGAGCGCCTCGCCCGGTACCTCGCGGGCGAGGAGCGCGACTTCACCGGGCCCGAGGCGCGCGCCGCCACCGTCGGCGAGGCCGAACGGGAGCTCCAGCACGCGGTGCTGCGCGGCGGCATCGCGTACGAACGGATGATGCTCGCCTGGCTGGACGACGTCCTCGGCACACTCGCCCGCTTCGACGGGGACGGCTGACGGCGCCAGGCGCCCGGGTGCCCAGGCGCCCGGGCGCCCGGGCGCCCGGCAACCCCGGCACCCCTGGAACGCCGGAAGCCCCGTACCCCCGTATCCCCGTATCCCCGTACACCCCGGGCTCTCGCGCCCCCGAGCCCCGGGCCCCGCGCCCCCGCGCCCCCCTCTCCGATTCCCACCAGCCGAAAGGCGTCCCCACCATGGCCGACCCGCTGCTCTTCAACCCGCGCACCTACGACCCCGCGCACTTCGACCCGGAGACCCGCCGCCTGCTGCGTGCCACCGTCGACTGGTTCGAGGAGCGCGGCAAGCGCCGCCTGACCGACGACTACCGCAACGCCGTCTGGCTCGCGGACTTCCTGGAGTTCGCCGCCAAGGAGGGCCTGTTCGCGACCTTCCTCACTCCGTCCGCCGCCGCCGGGGACGCCCGGGACAAGCGCTGGGACACCGCCCGCATCGCCGCCCTCAACGAGATCCTCGGCTTCTACGGCCTGGACTACTGGTACGCCTGGCAGGTCACCATCCTCGGCCTCGGCCCGGTCTGGCAGAGCGACAACGCCGCCGCCCGCGCCCGCGCCGCCGAACTCCTCGCGCAGGGCGAGGTGTTCGCCTTCGGCCTGTCCGAGAAGACGCACGGCGCCGACATCTACTCCACCGACATGCTCCTGGAGCCCGACGGCGAGGGCGGCTTCCGCGCCACCGGCTCCAAGTACTACATCGGCAACGGCAACGCCGCCGGACTCGTCTCCGTCTTCGGCCGCCGCACCGACCTGGAGGGCCCGGACGCGTACGTCTTCTTCGCCGCCGACAGCCGCGCCCCGGGCTACCGCCTGCACAAGAACGTCGTCCACTCGTCCAAGTTCGTCAGCGAGTTCCGCCTGACGGACTACCCGGTCGCCGCCGAGGACGTCCTGCACACCGGCCGCGCCGCGTTCGACGCCGCGCTCAACACGGTCAACGTCGGCAAGTTCAACCTCTGCACCGCCTCCATCGGCATCTGCGAGCACGCGATGTACGAGGCCGTCACCCACGCCCACGGCCGCGTCCTGTACGGCCGCCCCGTCACCGCCTTCCCGCACGTGCGGCGCGAGCTGACCGACGCGTACGTCCGCCTGGTCGGCATGAAGCTCTTCAGCGACCGGGCCGTCGACTACTTCCGCTCCGCGGGACCCGACGACCGCCGCTACCTCCTCTTCAACCCGATGACGAAGATGAAGGTGACGACGGAGGGCGAAAAGGTCATCGACCTCCTGTGGGACGTGATCGCCGCCAAGGGCTTCGAGAAGGACACCTACTTCCACCAGGCGGCCGTCGAGATCCGCGGCCTGCCCAAGCTGGAGGGCACGGTCCACGTCAACCTGGCGCTGATCCTCAAGTTCATGCGGAACCACCTGCTCGACCCGGCCGCGTACGAGCCCGTCCCCACCCGCCTCGACGCGGCCGACGACGCCTTCCTCTTCCGCCAGGGCCCGGCCCGCGGCCTCGGCGCGGTCCGCTTCCACGACTGGCGCCCGGCCTTCGACGCCTACGCCCACCTGCCCAACGTCGCGCGCTTCCGCGAACAGGCCGACGCCCTCTGCGCGTTCGTCACCACGGCCGCGCCCGACGAGGAGCAGAGCCGCGACCTCGACCTGCTGCTCGCCGTCGGCCAGCTCTTCGCGCTGGTCGTCCACGGCCAGCTGGTCCTGGAGCAGAGCGCGCTGACCACCCTCGACGAGGACGTCCTCGACGAGCTGTTCGGCGTCCTCGTACGGGACTTCTCCGCCCACGCCGTCGAACTCCACGGCAAGGACTCGGCGACCGCCGCGCAGCAGGACTGGGCCCTGGACGCCGTCCGCCGCCCCGTCGTCGACGAGTCCCGCACCGGCCGCGTGTGGCAGCGGGTGGAGGCGCTGGCGGGGACGTACGAGATGGCGCCGTAGGGACGTGCGGAAAAGGGGAAGCCCCCTCGGACCGAGTCCGAGGGGGCTTCCTTCACGCGCTCCCGACCATGGGTCAGGTTTCCGACAGCGACTCGACGAATTGCCGTCGGACCCATCCGGAGAATGAGCCGGACGACGGGTCGTCCGGGGTCACCAGGGAGAGATGGAAACCCTCCGGGATGAGGACGAACGATCCTCCCCAGTCGATTTCTCCCGCTTCCTGGAATCCTTTGTCGACTCGCAGGGAGAACGCGCGAAACGGCTTGTAGAAGATCGCGAACGGTCCTTCTCCGCTGCTGTCCAGGGAGTATCCGTGCTCCTCCCAGAAATCCTCCATGGCGGCGTCACGAGCGAATGTCGCGATGTCGGACTCGCTTCCGTCGCCCCGGATGTCCGGGGCGATCGAGGCGAAGTCGAAGGAGCGGTGGTCCATCCCGTTCAGCAGGTGCGCCGGCCACGTCGAGTGGAGCCGGGACGAGAGGCGTCGGAAGAGGTCGACCGGTGAACCGGCCAGAACGAAGTCCGTCGCGTATCCGGAGAAGTCCATGTGTATCCCTTGTGGCCGTGTGTCAGCCGCTCCAGTTCTTCGTCTCGCCAGCATAAAGGATCTTCGGCCTGAGGATTTCGAGGTCCCCTGGCGTCAACCAGACGTGATCACGGCTGCCGCGTAGCCTTCCGGCCACCTTGCAGGCACAGACCTCGAAGGCGATGACGTATTCGGATTTCTCCCGGGTCACACCGAGGAACGACTTGAAGCCGCCCGGCTTCTTCCTGAGGTCGGCGGGGCTCATGCCCGTGGTGTACACGCCGTTGGGATTGCCCTTGCTGGGTGTGGATCCCTTGAACGTGATGGACTCCTTGCTGCCACTACTCATGATCTTCTGGAAGGAGCTCTTCTTCGTGTAGTGGTACGCGACGACCGTCTTGTTGCAATTGTGGACCAGGACGGGCGTCGCGCCCGCGAGCACGTAGTACGTGTGCTCGCCCGCGACCGTGAGGTTGCGGACCTTCTCGTGCTGGGTCCAGCGCTTGACCTCGGTGACCTGGACCCAGGTCCCGGAGGAGGTGCGCAGCCACTCACCGGCGTCGAGGTCCGTGGCGTTCAGCCACTTGCCCAGGGCCGGCGCCCAGAAGGGGTGACCGTCGGTCGCGGTGATCGTGTCGGAGGCGTCGCCCTCGGCGCCGTCGGTGTCGACCGTGACCTCGACGAGGTTCTTCTGCCCCTCGCCGATGATCCGGGCGACGACCGGCCGGGCGGTGGTGGCACCGGAGTTCTCGTCCGTCGCGACGACCTGGTCGCCGAGTTCGACGTCCTCGATGGCCTTCGACGAGCCGTCCGCCATCAGGACCTGCGTGTCCGGCACGAAGCTGTTGCACGGGTCGTCACTCGTGGACCCGCTGGAACCGTCGTCCTTGGACTCCGACTTCTTGGGTTCGTCCCCCTTCTTCGCCTCCTTGGACTTCGACGACTTGCCGTCCCCGTCGGCCTTCTTCGCCTTCTGCGCCGAGGACTTGCCCTGCTTCGCCGCCGTCGCCGCGGCCTCGTCGGCCTTCTTGGCGGCTGCGGCAGCGGCCTCCTGGGCGGCTCTGCGGGCCGCCGCGGCCTCTTCCTCCAGCTTTCTCGCGCGTTCGGCGGCTTCCTCGATCTGGCGCTTCCACTCGGCCAGGTCCTCGGCGTACTTCGCCATGGCCTGCTGGTAGCGCTCGACCCTGCGCATGATGTCGCGCGCGAGGGCCAGCTTCGAAGCCCAGCTGTTGAACGCCTCCCAGGCGCGGTCGAGGGCCTTCAGGATGCGCTTGGCGCGGCCCGCGAAGGGCAGTGCCGCGTCGAGCGCCAGACCCGCGCAGGCCCAGCCGTCGCCGCCGAGGCACGCCTTGATGTCGTTGTAGCCGGAGACGTCCTTGAGGATGCCCAGGGCCACTTCGAGGGCGACGTCCAGGGCGCTCTTGCCCTGGACCATCTTGGCCCAAGCCTCCTCCGCGGCCGTGAAGTCCATGACGGGCATCACGGGCGGTGCGATGGACAGGCCGCTCGGGTCGGCGTACGTCACCGGCGAGTTGTTGCCGTAGGCGTACGGGTTCATCTGCTTGGGCTCGTTGTAGTCGACCACGGGGTCGACCGACAGGAACCGGCCCGTCGCCGGGTCGTACTCGCGCGCGCCGAGATGGACCAGACCCGTGGACTCGTCGATCTCTCCGCCGACGAAGCCCTTCTTGCCGGGCCACACGGACGGGACTGTGCCGCGCACCTCGCCGAACGGGGTGTACTTTCGGCGCGTGACGGCGGAGCTGGACGCGTCCACCGCCGTGGTGGCGGTACCGTTCTGGTCGGTCATCAGGTAGGACGTGCTGATCACGCCGTCCTTGGCCGTCTTGACCAGGGCCGGACCCGCCGGGTGGGCGTAGTACCGGGTGCCCTCCAGCTTGCCCGCCGCGGTCAGCGTCACCTCGGTGCCCGGCAGGTAGAGCGTCGTGCCGGTCTTGTCGCGCTTGATCAGCCGGCTGCCGCCGGCGTCGTACACGAACTCGGTCGACTCGGTGCCCTTGGTGACCTTCGCGAGCTGCCCCGCGATGTCCCAGTCCAGGGTCTGCGTGTCGCCCTGGATGGTCCTGCTGCGGGTGTTGCCGGCCTCGTCGTAGGCGTACGACTCGGTGCGCGAGCCGCCCGGACCCGTGGTGTCCACCCGCTGGAGCTGGTTGGCGCGGGCCTGACCGGCCGTTCCGTACACGTAGGTGCGGGTGACGTCCTTGGTCAGGTCACCGGTGGGGGAGTGCTGGACCTCCTTCGTACGGTTGCCCGCGGCGTCGAAGCTGTACGAGGACCAGTACGCGGCGGGGCCGCCGACCGAGGGCTTCGAGCCGGGGCCCGCGGCGTCGGGCTTGGCGGCGCAGTCGTCCGTCGCGGTCCACGCCTCGTTCATCCGGCGCAGGTAGTCGTACGTGAAGCACTGGACGTCGGTGGGGCCGTTCGTCCCCTCCTTGTCCGTGATCTTCAGGACGTTGCCGACGTCGTCCCGCTCGAACGTCGTGTCGTTGATCCGGCTCGGCGACACCTCGCGGTCGTTGACGGTCCGCAGGACGTCCCGGGTCTGCTCGTCGAAGTAGTTCGTCTGGTAGACCTGGGCACCGGCCGGTCCCGACTCCGTGCGCAGCACGTCGCCCATGGGCGAGTAGTCGACCTTGCCGACGAACGCCTTCCCTCCGATGCCCATGACGGTGGGCAGCTCGAAGTGGTTGTACGTCATCGTGCTGATCTCGCTGGGCAGACCGCCCGCCGCCGGCGCCATGGTCCACGCGGTCAGTCCGGTGTTCGCCCGGTAGCCGGTGGAGTAGCTGTACGTGCCGGCGAGCGCACCCTCCGAGGTCGGGATGGTGATCTTCGACCCGGTCGGCCGGTACTCGCTGTCGTAGCCGGTGACCTCCTGCTTGTAGGCGTTGCCGCCGACGTACCGGGTCGAGGCGACCGGCAGGCCGAGGGCGCCCGGCAGGGTGTCGTACGTGGTCGACGTCAGGACCGGGCCCGTCGCCGAACCCTCGTGCATGGCGACGACGCGGCCGAGCGCGTCGTACTCGGGCGCGATGGTCCTGCCACGGGCGTCGGTCAGGGACTCCAGCCGGTCACCGAGACCGTACGTCGTCGTCGACGTGCCCTTGTCCGGGTCCGCCTGCTTCGTCTGACGCCCGCGGATGTCGTACTCGAAGCCCCACCGGTCGCCGGCCTGGGTGACGACCGACTCCAGCATGCCGCGCCGGTTGTAGGAGTACCGCGTGGTGTCATACGCGCCGGTCGGCGAGTCCGCCTTGAAGAAGCGCAGCTCCGTCTTGCGGCCGAGGCCGTCCAGGAAGGCCCGGCTCGGGGTCTCGCCCTTCGGCGGGTCGACGGTGATGTTGTCGCCGCCGTAGCTGGTCGTGGTCCGTGAGGTCTCCACGCCGAACTTGCGGGAGATCTGCGCGGTCGCACGGCCGGAGCCGTCGTACTGCGTCATCGTCGAGGACGGGACCTCGTTGTCCTTCGGGCCCCACTGGACCCCGGAGGCAGTGCCCTCGGTGTAGTAGGCGCCGTTGCTCTTCCAGACCTGGCCGAGGCTGTTGTAGAAGGTGTCCGAGATGATCCGGCCACCGCCCAGTGCCTCCATCTGGGTCTGGCGGATGCGCAGGCTGGAGTCGTAGATGTCGTAGCTGGTGCGGTAGGTGCCGTCGTCCAGCAGGGCCTTGTTGGTGATGACCACCGGGCCGTCGGTGCGGACGTCGTACGAGAACTCGCCGTCCGGCGTCTTGGTCTGCGGGTCGCGGTCCGGGGACCAGACCTTCAGGAGCCGGCCGAGCGGGTCGTAGCGCATGACCTGCTTGCGGCCGTTGGCGTCCGCCTGGACGAGGACCGAGCCGCGGCCCTGGTCCGTCTCCGTCGTCTCCGTGTGGCCGAGCGGGTTCGTCGTGACGACCTTGGTCACGATCTGGCCGGCGGCGGGCGTGTAGGCCGTCCTGATGACCTTGCCGAAGACGTCGGTCATCGCCGTCGGGCGCCCGTACACGTCGTACTCGGCGCTGCCGTCCGTCGTGTACTGCGGCGTGCCGCCCGAGTAGCCGGAGAGCGACTCCGTCGACCGGACGTTGCCGGCCGCGTCGTACTGCATCCGGATGTCCGAGGTGACGTCCTCGGGCCGGGTGAGATCCGTCGCGTCGCACGCCTTCGCGACCGACTCCACCCGCTTCTGCCGCGCGATGATCCAGCGCGCCGGGTCCTCGTCGTACTCGTAGCGGGTGCAGCTGTCGTCCGACGGGTCCGCGATGTCGCCGCGGTTCGAGACCGACAGGGCGAAGCCGCGGTCGTCGTAGTCGGTGTGCATCGCGGTGCGGCGCCAGCCGCGGTTGTCGGAGAGGAGGATGCGGGAGGCCACGTCCGAGGTCTGCTGGACGTAGGACTGCTGCGGCTCGATGTCCTCCTCCGGGACCGCGCCCTTGCGCAGGCGGGTCGCGGTGGGGCCGCGCAGCCACGGGGTGTACGTGGTCGCCGCCTCCAGCGGGCCGCCCTCGCCGTCGTACGCCAGGACCTCGCGGGTCTGGCCGGCGAAGAGGCGGTGGTCCGGGAGCTCGTTGCCCTCGGAGTCCTTGACCTTGACGGAGCGGGTGCCGCCGTTCGGCGTCGCCCGGTCGCCGTCGAGGCCCCGGAAGAACAGCGTCTCCGTCTGCGAGCGCCGGTCCGGCGCCACGCCGATGAGGGTGCGGACCCGCTCGTAGCCACGCCACTGGGACCAGGTGCGGGTCTTGGGCCGCATCATCTCGGTCTCGTCGTCGTAGGCCCACGCCGGGTCGCCGAGGAACTGGTACTCGGTGCGGCGCGTCGGCGAGTTGCCGTTGCGGTCCTCCTCCTGGACCCAGTCGACGACGTGCTTGTGGAACCAGTCGGTGACGTAGAGCTTGCGCTCGCGCTTCGGGTCGTTCGGGTCCGGGATCTCGGTGATCACCGGGTAGCACCGCAGCTTGTTCGTCTCGGGGGACGCCGGCAGGACGGTGGTGGTGCACTGGGTGTCGGCGTAGTGCGCGAGGATCGTCGAGCCGGTCTCGGTGTCGATCGCCTCGACGCGGTAGCGCTTGTACGGCGGCTTGCCGTCGCCGGTGCCGTCGACCCGGTTGTCGAGCTGCTTGCCGCGGAACTTCACGGGCGGCAGCGGCAGGTCCCCGCCGTTGCGCCCGGTGTGCCGGATCTCGGACAGCCACAGCGGGTAGTCCGTGCCGTCACCGGTCATCGGGAAGTCCTGGACGAGCTTCCAGGTGTCGACCGGCTTGCGCTCGACGCCGTTCCAGACGGTGGTGGAGACCTCGGCCAGCCGCTTGCGGGTGAAGAAGGTCGGCGTGAACCGGCCCTTGCACTCCTCGCCCTGGGCGCACAGCTGGTCGCCGGGGGTGTCGGGCCACTGCTTGGCGATGTTCCAGTCGACGTCCGGCTTCAGCTTGCCGGGCGCGCAGTCGAAGTCCGTCGTCGCCAGGCAGCGTTCGACGACCTCGAAGTCCACCTGGGCCGGCGGCTCGGCGAACAGGGCGTCGTTGCGCAGACCGTACGAGATGTGGTCGAGCCAGCCCGAGCGGTCGTAGGCGCGGGCGGTGGAGCCGCCGGCGATCTGGTAGTTGGAGCCGTAGTAGTTGGTCTCCTTCTCGTACCAGTACGTCATGGCGTTGCCGCGCGGGTCCACGACGTAGTCGAGGTTCCAGCGGTAGACCTGGTCGCACACGGCGTTCGCGAAGGTGGCGTTGTAGCAGGGCTCGCCGGGGTGGTTGCCGTAGACCGGGACGGTCCAGGCGGAGTTGGTCAGCGGCTTGCCCGCCGTCCAGCCGGGGACCCGGTTGAGGCCGAAGTAGAACTGGACGCCCTGGGGGTTGGTGAACCGCCAGTGGTCACCCTCCTTGTCCCCGTTCTGGGCGCCCTGGAGCAGCTCGACCCGCGAGCCGTCGTCCTTGGCCGGACGCCACTTCTTGGTGGTGTCGTCGAGGACGAGCTGGGTGGAGCCGCCGTTCAGGGAGAGCGTGACCATGGGCGCGCCGTGGCACAGGTCGCCGGTGTCGTCCTTCGGGTTGTTGAACCCGGAGTCGGGGCGCTTGTCCTGGCTGCACGGCACGTACGACCGCTCGATGAAGTTCGAGGCCAGGTCCCAGCCGTCGCCGACCCAGGAGGTCTGCTGGGCGGAGGCGTTGGTCCGGCCGTCGATGGTCGAGCTGGAGTAGCCGAGGGTCAGCGACGGGCTGGGGCCGCCGAGCGAGGCGGGGATGTCCAGCGGGTACGACCAGGAGAAGTCGCCCGCGGAGCCGCCCGCCTGCCAGGAGCCGCTCGGGTTCAGCGAGGTCGCCTTGTACGTGCCGTTGGCGCCGTCCGCGCCCGCGGTGGCGGCCAGCGTCACGGCCTGGGTGCCGGTGGCGGCCCGCGCGCCGAGGGCGCCGGTGGCTCGGGCGGCCGTGGCGGCGGGCTGGGCCGGGGCGTCGAAGGTGGCGACCAGCGTGCCGGTGACCGGGTCGTTGACCGTGGTGACCGGGGTGCCGGCCTGGCACTCCTTCCGGTCCGGCGTGGTCAGGGCGCACGCCGGGAGCGCGGTGAAGCGGAGCCGGGAGCCCCAGCCGCCGCCGTACGCGTTCTTGAAGGCGTTGTAGTCGAGCGAGACCGAGACGGGGGCCGAGGAGCCGCCCGTGTCGGTGCGCTGGACGGAGAGCAGCAGGCTGCCGGCGCGTCCGGCCCGGCGGGCCGCGGCCTGGTCGAGCAGGCCGACCTTGACCTTGACGGGGGCGGCGGTGCCCGCCCCGGCGGTCGGCTGCCCGGCCACCGGCTTACCGGCGGCGCGCGCGGCGGATCCGGCCGACGCGGCCGGGGCTCGCGACGGCAGCGCGGCGACGGTCACCGGCAGGGTGCCCGCACGGACCGCCTTACCTGAATTACCTGGATTGCCGGGCTTGGCGGCCGAGGTCAGGGCGCCTCGGGCGGCGGGAATTCGCTGCCCGGCGGGCGCCGCTTCGGGGGCCGGCAGGGTGATCTCGGCCGAACCGGCCTTGGGCCACGCGATGGCGGGCGGCTGCTTCCAGCTCTTGCGCTGGGACTCGGCGGGTCCGGGCGCCGGCTTGCCGGTGACCGGCGCGCCGCCGACCTTCGTGAGCCGCTGGGTTTCCAGGAGCCGCAGGTCGGAGGAGGCCGCGTCGGCGTCCAGGGGGGTGAGCCCGGTGGTCAGCAGGCTCAGTGCCAGCAGCGGTATCGGCCACCGCCAGGCACGCCTCAGAGGCGCACGCCAGGCGTGCGCCTTGGATCTTCTCAAGATTCGAACACTCCATGAGACCAGAATGAGAACAGCGTGAACGTGTCATGATCACGCTTTACGGGACGGCGCCGAACCTAACAGTCGGCGTCCCGGAGCGTCGAGCGTGCGCGTGCCTGTCAGGTGAGGGTGTATCAGGAGAAAGGGGCAGGTCGTCTTGGATAAATCCGCAACGGCGGAGGGAATGTGAGGTTCCGTCAATCTGCCCTTCAGGCGGCCGTACCCGGAGTGACGTCCACCGGGATCGGGCTCACGCGGGACGCCTCGCTGCTGCTACAAATAATCGAACGCCCACGGCCGACCGTCGAGGTGGCCGAAAGGCGTCCTCGTGGTGCGGTCCCGGGCGACCGATCTCGGACACCCGCTCCGGCGCGGTGGCCGACCGACCACCGAGGACCCGCTCAGTGAGACCCACCCCGACGCGCCCCCGCGTCGACGATCCGCCCCGCCGCGGCGGAGCCGCCCGCGCCACCGCCGCGCTCCTGGCCGCCGCGCTGCTGGCCGCGCTGCCCGCCACCGAGGCCGCCGCCGACGGCCCGGCGGACGCCTCCGGCCGTACCAAGGCCGCCGCGGACGCGGCCAAGGACCGTACGGCCGACCCGGCGGACACCGCCCTGCACGCCGCCGCGAGCGCCGCGGCCAAGCGCTCCGGCAAGCCGGTCGAACTCCCCTCCAAGCGCACCGAGACCGACGACGTCTGGGCCAACCCGGACGGCACCTTCACCCAGAACCACGCCCTCACCCCGATCCGCGTCCGGCGCGACGGGAAGCTGGTGGCCGCGGACACCGGGCTGACCCGGCAGGGCGACGGACGGATCGGCCCGCGCGCCACCCGCGTCGGCCTCACCTTCTCCGGCGGCGGCACCGCCCCGCTCGTCACCATGCGCAAGGACGGCAGGGACATCTCCCTGACCTGGCCCAAGCCGCTGCCCGCCCCGCGCGTCGAGGGCGACACCGCCGTCTACCCCGAGGTGCTGCGCGGCGTGGACCTGCGGGTCACCGCCGACGTCACCGGCTTCTCGCACCAGCTGGTCGTCAAGGACCGGGCCGCCGCCGACAACCCGGCCCTCGCCTCCCTCGGCTTCGGCCTCACGGGCAAGGGGCTGACCGTCCGCAAGGAGGCCAACGGCGAGCTGCGGGCCCTCGACCCCTCCGGCAAGGCCCTCTTCACCTCCGCCAAGCCCCAGATGTGGGACTCCGGCGCCGACCGCCCGGCCACCGAGGCCACGGCGGGGGCCACCGCCGCCGCACCCCAGGCCCGTACCGCCGCCGGCACCGCCAAGGCCACGGACAAGGCCACCGCCAAGGCCACAGCCCCGGCCACCGCCCCCGTCGCCGACCGGGTCCCCGCCGTCGACGGCATCTCCACCGGCACCCGGCAGGCCGACCTCGGCGTGGCGCTCAAGGGCGGCACGCTCACCCTCACGCCCGACCGGAAGCTGCTCACCGCCCCCGGCACCCACTACCCCGTCGTCATCGACCCCCAGTGGCGCGACGACTGGAAGTCGGCCTGGGCCCTCGCGTACAAGCACAACTCCTTCCCGAACTCCGCCAACACCAACTACTGGAACGGCGGCACCCTCAGCAAGGAGGCCCGGGTCGGCTGCGCCAAGGACGCCGCGAACAACAACAACGTCGTCTGCGCGAAGACCTTCTTCCAGGTCGGCATGGGCGCCCTGTGGGACAAGCAGATCCTGTCCTCCACCTTCCGCATCCAGCAGAAGTACGCGGGCTCCTGGAGCTGCAAGTCCGGTGACATCCAGATCTGGGACACCGACGGCATCGGCGGCGGCACCACCTGGAACAACCAGCCCGCCTGGAAGCGCATGGTGGACTCCTCCGGCCAGTCCTTCGGCGGGCGCAACTGCCCCGGCGACGGCGACCTGATCGAGCTCAACGTCACCTCCGCCGTCGCCGACGCGGCCCGTTGGCACTGGCCCGCGTGGACCATGGGCCTCAAGTCCGCCAACGACACCGTCGACGTGTCCTGGCGCAAGATGAACCCGGACAGCGCCCGCATCTCCACCCAGTACAACACCGTGCCCGACTCCGTCGGCGAGCGCGGCTCCGACCCCTCCGTGTCCTGCGGCGGCGGCATCATCGGCACCACCGACGAGGTCGTGCTCCGCGCCCGCGTCTCGGACGGCGACGACAACAGCATCCGCGCCGAGTTCAACTACTGGAACGACAAGGACTACTGGGGCACCATCAAGCGCCCCCAGGTGTGGGTCGCCAGCGGCAATGTCGCCCAGGTGCGCATCCCCGCCGCCGAGCTCCCCACCGGCACCTACCGCTGGGACGTCCGCGCGCTCGACGACTACGCCGCCGGTCCCTGGGCGGGCCAGTGCGTGTTCAGCATCGACACGACCCGGCCCGGCCACCCGCCGAAGGTGTCCTCCGCCGAGTTCCCCGAGAACGAGCCGGACAACACCTCCCAGGCCCGTACCAAGGGCGTCTTCACCTTCAAGGCCAACGGCGAGACCGACGTCGTGAAGTACCAGTGGTGGACCGAGTCCGACCCCAAGGTCCGCGAGGTAGCGCCGGCCCAGCCCGGCGGTGACGCGTCCGTCGAGTACACCCCGTACACGACCGGCCCGCAGAGCCTGTTCGTGCGCAGCCTCGACGCGGCGAACAACCGCTCCGACCTCAAGGCGTACACCTTCTACGCCAAGCGCAAGCCGACCCGCGACAAGCCCGGCGACCTCAACGGCGACGGCACCATCGACATCTGGAGCGTCGACCCGGGCTCCGGCCACCTGTGGATGCACCCGGGCAAGGGCGACGGCACCTTCGACCTGTCGAAGAAGCTGACCAACCGCGGCCCGTTCGGCGACACCGTGTCGCTGTCCCACCGCGGCAGCTGGAACACGGACTACTACGAGGACCTGGTCGCGCTGCGCCCGTCGCCCGACGGCACCCGCAAGGACCTCGTCGTCTACCCGGGCAACGGCGACGGCGACCTCCAGCCGGTCGACGCCAACCGCATCCTGCTGGCCACGGCCATGGAGGAGAACGACAAGTGGGCCCACGCCGACCAGGCCCTCGTCATCGGCAGCGTCGACGACGACAACGGGAACGGCCGGATCGACGAGGGCGACCAGCCCGACCTGCTGGTCAAGACCGGCGCCGAGCTCTACCTCTACCTCGGCTCGACCGGGGCCTACCTCGACGTCACCGAGGCCGGGTTCCGCGCGCCGATCCTGCTCGGCAACGCCGACTGGCAGAACATGACCCTGATCGCCCCCGGCGACCTCAACGGCGACGCGCTGCCGGAGATCTGGGCCCGCGACAAGGTGACCGGCAAGATCCACCAGTACACCAGCCGGGTCACCACCGACGCGTCCTCGCTCACCAAGGCCGACCTCGCCGTGTACGGCGATGCCACGGTCCGCGCCGGCGCGATAGCGACCGGCTTCACCGCGCCCGCGAACCTCCAGAGCAACGGCGACTTCGAGGGCAACGGCTACGCCGACCTGTGGTCGCGCGACGCCACCGGCGAGATCACCGAGTACCCCGGCCGCGCCCCCAGCGGCGGCTCCGTCTTCGGCGCGGGCCGCAGGCTCGTCCTCGGCGGCACCCCCTGGACCGAGTGCCAGAGCTTCACCTCGGCCGCGACCGGCACCCACAGCCTCTGCGGCCCGATCCTCGCCAAGTACCTGGCCAAGGGCGGCCCCGGCGGCTACGGCTACCCGACCACGGACGTCCTGGTCGCCGCCGACGGCGAGGGCCGCTACGCGGGCATCCGGCACAACAGCCAGAACGGCGAGAACGCCTCCATCTACTGGCACCCGACCACCGGCGCCTGGATGGTCCAGAACGGCATCCGCGACTACTGGCGCTCGCTCGGCGCCGAGCGGGGCTTCCTCGGCTATCCGACCTCCGACGAGTCGACCACCTTCGAGAGCGACGCCTGGGTCACCACCTTCCGCGGCTCCGGCGGCGACGGCGCCATCTACTGGACGTACGACTTCGGCGGACGCTCCATCCACGGCACCATCTACAAGAAGTACCTGGAGCTGGGCGGCCCGTCCGGCTTCGGCTACCCGACCACCGACGAGACCAACGTCGACGACGGCATCGGCCGCTACAACCACTTCCGGCGCCGCGGCGAGACCTCCGACACCCGCTCCATCTACTGGACCACCACCACGGGCCAGGCGTGGGGCGTCTGGGGCACCATCCGCAACAAGTGGCTCTCCCTCGGCGGAGGCAAGAGCTGGCTCGGCTACCCGCAGTCGGAGGAGTACGACGTGACGGGCGGTCCCCGGACCGACTTCCAGAACGGCTACATCCGGCACAACAGCTGGACCGGCGTCTCCGTCGAGCACCACTGGACCGACCGCACGGACACCCTCCGCAGGGAGCTGTCGGGCGACTTCAACGGCGACGGACGCGCCGACCTGGCCACCGTCTACGACTACGGCAGCGACGCGATGGGCCTGTTCACCCACGCGGCCAAGGCCGACGGCGGCTTCGCGGCCCCCGTCGCCGCCCACACCCAGGGCGCCTGGACCTGGCGGGTCTCGCAGTCCCAGTGGGTCGCCGGCGACTTCAACGGCGACGGCCGGGACGACCTGGCCGCGCTCTACGGCTACGGTGACGGCTCCAGCGGCATGTTCACCTTCCTGGGCAAGCCCGACGGCACCTTCACCTCGATCGCGCGCAGCGCCTACACGGGCCCGGGCAACTGGGACGCCGCCAAGGGCAAGCTGGTCGCCGGCGACTTCAACGGCGACGGGCGCGACGACGTGGTCATGATGTTCGACCACGGCAACTGCGACACCGGCGCGTACACGTTCCTGTCCAAGGCCGACGGCACCTTCGACAACATCTTCGGCAGCTGGCGCTCCGGCGGCGGCAACTGGTGCCAGGGGCAGACCAAGTTCGTCGGCGGCGACTTCAACGGCGACGGCCGCGACGACCTCGTCGCGTTCTACGGCTACAACGACGGCTCGGTCACCGCGTGGACCATGCCCAGCAAGGCCGACGGCGGCTTCGCGACGACCACCCCGTCCTTCCACCGCAACCCGGGCCAGTGGGAGTGGTGGCGCTCCAAGCTCACCGCCGGCGACTACAACGGCGACGGCCGCGCCGACCTGGCCGTGATGTACGACTACGGCTACGGCAACTCCTCGCTGTTCACGCTGACGGCCAAGCCCGACGGCACGCTCAACGAGGACGTCCGCAGCTGGCAGGCGCCCGCGAACACCTGGCACGTCCAGGAGGCGTCGTTCCCCGTCTCGGGCGACACCGACCACGACGGGCGCGAGGACATCGCGATCATGTACAACGACGGCCAGGGCACGACCTCGGCGTACACCTTCAAGGGGCGCGCCGACGGGGGCTTCGAGAACGGCCTGAAGAGCTGGCAGTCCCTCCAGGGCACCTGGTGACCCCGGCCTGACCCGCTCATCACCCGCTCATCACCCGCTCATGACCCGCTCGTGATCCGCTTCTGATCCGGTCATGATCCGGTCATGGAGAACGCTCGCCCTCCGGGACCTTCGCGGTCCCGGAGGGCGACGTGTTCCCGCCGGGGGCCGACGCGATCCTCCCGGAAGTGCGGATTCCCGTTAGGGTCGGATGATGGCGAAGTATTTCGACGTTCATCCGCAGACCCCCCAGACCCGCACCATCGGCACCGTGGTGGACAGCCTCCGGGCCGGCGCCCTCATCGCGTATCCCACCGACTCCTGCTTCGCGCTCGGCTGCCGGCTCGGCAACCACGAGGCGCTGGAGCGCATCCGCTCGATCCGGCACCTCGACGACCGGCACCACTTCACCCTGGTGTGCGAGAACTTCTCCCAGCTCGGGCAGTTCGTCCAGGTCGACAACGACGTGTTCCGGGCCATCAAGGCGTCCACCCCGGGCAGCTACACCTTCATCCTGCCCGCCACCCGGGAGGTGCCGCGCCGCCTCCAGCACCCCAAGAAGAAGACGGTCGGCGTCCGCATCCCCGACCACACCGTGACCCGCGCCCTGCTCGCCGAGCTCGGCGAGCCGCTGGTCTCCAGCACCCTGCTGCTCCCGGACGAGGACGAGCCGCTGACCCAGGGCTGGGAGATCAAGGAGCGGCTCGACCACGTCCTGGACGCCGTCGTCGACTCCGGCGACTGCGGCACCGAGCCGACCACGGTCGTCGACTTCTCCGGCGGGGAGGCCGAGATCATCCGGCGCGGCGCGGGCGACCCCTCGCGCTTCGAGTGACCGGCGCCCGGCCCGCCGCCCCCGCTCAGACCAGGTCGGACGGGTCCGTGTTCGCGCCGCACAGCACGACGCAGACCCGCTCGCCCGGCTCCGGCCGGTAGGCCGCGCCCACGGCGGCGTGGGCGGTCGCGGCCGCGTGCTCGACCACCAGGCGCCGCTCGTCCCACAGGGCCCGGCGGGCCCGCACGATCTCGGCGTCGCTCACCAGCACGGCCCGGACGTCGCCCTGCCGGGCCGCCTCCAGCGCCGCCGCCGAGACCCGGCGGGCGCCCAGCGAGTCCGAGGCCACCGAGTCCACGGTCACGTCCACGGGCCGCCCGGCCTCCAGGGCCGCGCCCAGCGCCCGGCAGTTCTCCGGCTCGACCGCGACCACCCGGACGCCGTGCGCGCGGGCCGCCGCGGCCACCCCGGCGAACAGCCCGCCGCCGCCCACCGAGACCACCACCGTGTCCAGGCCGGGCAGACCCTGCCGGATCTCCTCCAGCAGGGTGCCCGCGCCCGCGGCGATCAGGGGATGGTCGTACGCGTGCGAGGCCAGCGCCCCGGTCTCCGCCGCGAACGTCTCGCAGGCGGCGAGGGCCTCCGCGTACTCGGTGCCGACCAGCCGCACGTCCGCCCCGTAGCCGAGCAGCCGCTCCACCTTCAGCTTCGGCGCCGTCGTCGGCAGGAAGACCGTGGCCCGCGCGTCCTGGCGGCGGGCCGCCCAGGCGCAGGCGAGCCCCGCGTTGCCGCCGGACGCGATCGTGACCCCGGCCGCGGGCAGGGTGCCCGCCTCGCGGTGGGCGAGCAGGAAGTTCAGTGCGCCGCGCGCCTTGAAGGAACCGGTGTGCTGGAGGAGTTCGAGCGCGAACCACATCCCGCCGTCGCCGTCGCCGGGGGCGATCGTGACGGGACGGATCTGGCCGGCGATCCGGTCGGCTGCGGTCTTGACGTCGGCGTGGCTGAGCGTGTGCACGTTGCGGCTCCAGGATCGGGTGGTGGTGCTTGCCGTACTCCGAACCCTGCCATACGGGTCAGCGCGCGGTGGCCGGTTCCGCCACGGGCCTGACCAGGGTGACCAGGTGGTCGGCGTACGTGTCGAGCGCCGCCGAGGCCGCCGCGTCGTCCCGGTCGATGAGCCAGTTCAGGGTCAGCCCGTCCAGCACGCTCAGCCCGTACCGGGCGAGCACCGGCAGCGGCAGGGTCCACTCGGCGCCGGAGCGGCGGGCGATCGACTCCAGCTGCCGCAGGCTCACCTCGGTGTAGTGCCGGTACTGGCCCCTGGCCACCTCCGCGAGCCCCGGCTTGCGCAGCGCGTACTGCGTCAACTCGTACGTCAGCAGGTGCTCGTCCGGGTTCGCCCGGACCCTGGCCCAGTAGGCGCGCAGGGTGCCCCGGACCACCTCGTCGACGGTTTGCGTGCCCTCCGTCTCGCGCGGGGCGGGCGGGTCCAGGGCGCGCAGCATGATCCGCTCGATCACGCTGTGCAGCAGCTGCTCCTTGGCCTGGAAGCAGTAGTGGAAGGCCCCCAGCGGCAGCCCCGCCTCGGCGACCACCGCCCGGGTCGTCGCCTTCGCCACGCCGTCGCGGATCATGACCCGGATCGCCGCGTCGATCAGCTGCTCGCGGCGCTCGTCGGCGGATCGGCGGCCCATGGGAACTCCCGGAGGTGAGGGGGGACGTCGGAGCACGCTATCCCGAGCCGGGGGGCGGGGAGTCAGGCAGGGGCGGCGCGGTCCGGGCGGGGACGGCACGGGTCCGGTGGGGACGGAGCCCTCCGCCGGAGGCGTCACCTCCGGCGGGGGACGACGCCGGTCCGGCCGGCTCGGCGCGGTCCGGCCGGCTGGGCGCGGTCCGGCTGGCTCGGCGCGGTCCGCCGGAGACGACGCCGGTCCGGCCGGCTCGGCCCCCTCCGGCGGGAAGCGTCACAGGAAGGCGTGGCCCTCGCCCCGGTAGGTCGGCACGACGTCCACGATCCGGCCCGCCTCCACCAGGTGCAGCCGGTCCACCCGCTCGCACAGCTCCCCGGCCTTCGCGTGCCGGAACCAGACCCGGTCGCCGAGCCGCAGCGCGTCGGCGGCGTCCCCGGTCAGCGGGGTCTGGACCTCGCCCGCGCCCTCCTGGGCCAGCATCCGCAGCCCCGCGGGCCACACCGGCACCGGAAGCCGGTCCGCACCCGGCGGGCCCGAGGCGATCCAGCCGCCGCCCAGCACCGTCACGTGCCGGGGCGCGGGCCGCCGCACCACGTCCAGCGCGAAGTACGCGGCGGGCACCGGCCGGAAGGCGCGGTAGTGGTCGAACAGCGTGGGGGAGTAGATGCCCGAGCCGGCCCCCAGCTCGGTGATCACGGGCTCCGCCGACGTGCCCTCCAGGCTGCCGGTCCCGCCGCCGTTCACGAACTCAAGCGGCGCCACCGCGCGTACCGCGCGCACCGCCGCCGCCCGCCGCGCGCGCAGCTCCCGCGCCGAGGTCCGCTGCACGAAGCGCAGCACCGAGCGGGTCAGCGGCGAACCCGGCTGGTCGTCCCCGACCCCCGCGATCTGCCCCTCGTACGACATGACGCCGACCAGCCGCAGCCGAGGCCGGGCCACCACGGCCCGCGCCAGCGCCGCCGCGGCGGCCGGGCTGTGCAGCGGCGAGCGGCGCATCCCCAGGTGGACCCGGCCGCCGAGCAGCCGCAGCGAGGCGTCCAGGTCGAGACAGACCCGTACGGCCGGGCCGTCCGCGCCGAGCACGGAGTCCAGCAGATCGAGGTGCTCCAGCGAGTCGATCATGACGGTGACCCGGGCGGCGGCCTCCTCGTCGGCGGCGAGGGCGCGCAGCGGGGCCGGGTCGGCGCACGGATAGCCGACCAGGATGTCGCCCACCGACGCGTCGGCGGTACGGGCCAGCCACAGCGCCTCCGGCAGCGTGAACGCCAGGACGCCGGAGAAGCCCGCCAGGGCGGTGACCCGCTCGATCAGCGGGCGGCAGCGCAGCGACTTGCTGGCGAGCCGGATCGGCTTGCCGCCGGCCCGCCGCGCCATCCCCGCCGCGTTCGCGTGCAGCGCGCCGAGGTCGACCACGGCGAACGGCGGGCTGAGCTCGGCCGTGACCCGGCGCAGCTCCTCGAAGGACATCGGCGCGGCGGCGGCGCGGAGTGCGGTGGTGGCCGGCATGGCTGCTCCCCTGACTGCGCGGTTCGGGCCGTCACCATCTCCCGGTCGCCCGTCCAAGTCAATGGTTCAGGACGCTTGACTTGGACAACTGACCGAGTTCAGTCTTCCGTGCACCGCGTCCGCTACGGCGCGCGGACCGCCGAACCCTGCGAGAGGACCCCGGGCATGACGAACGTGGCGGGCACGTGGAGCAACTGGTCGGGCAGCGAGCACGCCAGCCCCGTACGGGTGCTGCGCCCCATGGACGCCGGCGAGGTCGCCGCCGCCGTGACGGCCGCCGCGCGCGCCGGGAACCGGGTCAAGGCGGTCGGCGCCGGCCACTCCTTCAGCTCCGTCGCCGTCGCCCCCGGCGTCCAGCTCCGCCTGGACCGGCTCGCCACGCTGGAATCGGTGGACCGCACTACCGGCCTGGTCACGGTCGGCGCGGGGATGCCGCTGTGGCGGCTGAACCCGCTGCTCGCCGAGCACGGACTGGCCCTGGAGATCCTCGGCGACATCGACCGCCAGACCGTCTCCGGCGCCATCTCCACCGGCACCCACGGCAGCGGCACCGGCTTCGGCGGCATCGCCACCCAGGTGCGGGCCCTGGAACTGGTCCTCGCCGACGGCACCCTCGTCACCTGCTCGGCCCAGGAGCGGCCCGAACTCTTCGCCGCCGCCCGCGTCGGCCTCGGCGCCCTCGGCATCCTCACCCGCGTCACCCTCCAGTGCGTGCCGCTCTTCGCCCTCCACGCCCGCGACGAGGCCCGCCCGGTCGACGAGACCCTCGCGCGGGTCCACGAACTCGCCGACACCCACGACCACTTCGAGTTCTTCTGGTTCCCGCACAGCGGCACTACGCTCACCCGGAGCTTCACCCGGCTGCCCGGCGACACCCCGCTGAAGCCGATCGGCGACTTCTCCCGGAGGCTCGACGAGGCCGTCAGCGGCCCCGGCTTCGACCTCCTCAACCGGCTCGGCACCCGCTTCCCCGGGCTCGTCCCGCCCATCACCCGCTTCGCCGCCCGCGCCATGTCCGCCCGCGAGTGGACCGACCTCTCGTACAAGGTCTTCGCCTCGGTCCGCGACGTGCGCTTCCACGAGGGCGAGTTCGCCATCCCCCGGGAGGACGTCGTGGACGCGCTGCGCGAGATCAAGGCGTGGATCGACCGCCACGACGAGCGGGTGTCGTTCCCGCTGGAGGTCCGCTTCGCCGCCCCCGACGACATCTGGCTCTCCACCGCGTACGGGCGCGAGAGCTGCTACATCGCCTTCCACCAGTACCACCGGATGCCCCACGAGCGGTACTTCCGGGCCTGCCAGGACATCCTCGGCTCCTTCGGCGGACGCCCCCACTGGGGCAAGATGCACGACCTGGACGCAGCCGCGCTGCGCCCCCGCTACGAGCACTTCGACGCCTTCACGGGCGTACGGGACGAGGTCGACCCGACCGGCCTCTTCGCCAACCCGTACCTGGACCGGGTGCTCGGCCCCGCGCCGAAGGCGGCGGACGGGGCGGGCAGACTGGACGCGTGACCAGGGACGACAGCACAGACGACTACACAGACGGCTCCATGACGGGCACGACCGGCGCGGCCACGGGCGTGGTCCTGGAGATCCCGCAAGGGCGCCTGCGGGGCGTGACGGACGGCGGGGCGCCCGGGGTGCCCGGCGTGACCGCCTTCCGGGGCATCCCGTACGCCGCCCCGCCCGTCGGCCCGCTCCGCTTCCGCCCGCCCGCCGCCCCTCCCGGCTGGCGGGGCGTCCGCGACGCCACCCGCCCCGGACCGTCCGTGCCCCAGGGCCCCGGCCGGCTCGCCGGGGTGATGGGCGACCGGGCCCCCGACGGCGACGAGGCCGGCTGCCTCCACCTCACCGTCTGGACCCCGGCCGGCGCGGCTGACCGGCCCCGCCCGGTGCTGCTCTGGTTCCACGGCGGCGGCTTCAGCAGCGGCTCCAGCGGCTGGGACTGGTACGACGGGGCCCGCCTGGCCGCCGCCGGGGACGTGGTCGTCGTCTCCGCCAACTACCGCCTCGGGCCCCTCGGCTACCTCCGCCTGCCGGAGCTGGGCGCCGACAACCTCGGCTCCCGCGACCAGGCCGCCGCCCTGCGCTGGGTCCGGGACACCGTCGGCTCGTTCGGCGGCGACCCGGCGCGGATCACCGTCGGCGGCCAGTCGGCGGGCGCGTACTCCGCCCTCGCCCTCGCGCTCGACCCGGAGACCGGCCCGCTGGTCCACCGGCTCGTGCTCCAGAGCGGTCCGTGGAACCTCCTCCCGCAGCGGCCCGAGGACGCCGACCGCGCCGCCGACCACTTCCTCGCCGCGCTCGGCCTCGCCCGTGGCGCGGGGCTCGCCGAGGCCCTGAGCGAGGTGCCCGTCCCCCGGCTCCTCGACGCGTACGCGCGCGTGGCGACCGAACTCGCCCGCCCGCGCGACGCCTCCCCGCCCCTGCACCCGGTCCTCGGCGGCGCCGGGCACCGGACCGCGTGGCCGACGGCCCTCGCCGCCGGGGCGCTCGCGGGCAAGGGCGTCCTCGTCGGCAGCACCGAGCACGAGGCCACCGCCTTCCTCGGGCCCGAGGCCCCGGCCGAACTCGTCGCCGGTGTCACCCGGTCCGCGTTCGGCGAAGGTGTCGAGACCCTCGCCCGCGCATGCGCCGCCCACGGCACCCCGGCCCACGTGTACCGTTTCGCCCGCGCCTCCACCGGCGTGCCCGGACTCGGCGCCCCGCACTGCGCCGACCTACCCTTTGCCTTCGACCGGCTCGACGCGTACGCGAAGGCCCCGATGCTGGGCCCGGTCGACGCGCGGGACCGGGAGCTGGCCCGCGCGTTCAGTGGTGCGCTGGCCGCCTTCACCGCGACCGGCGACCCGGGCTGGCCCGCGTACCTGCCCGACACGGCACCCCCGTACGTACGCCGGTTCGCCCGTGACTGAGAAGCGGCGGACCGCGCCGAAACACGTTTCCCCGGGCCGCGCCCGTGTGCCTAGGGTGGCGCGGTGACGACTCGGGTGATCATCCTCAACGGCGGTTCCAGCGCCGGGAAGTCCGGAATCGTACGCTGCCTCCAGGCCGTGCTCCCCGACTCCTGGCTCGCCTTCGGCACCGACGCGTTCGTGGACGCGCTGCCCGCCCGGACACGCGCGTCCGACGACGGCATCGCGTTCGCCGAGGACGGCGGGGTGAGCGTCGGGGCCGAGTTCGGCAGGCTGGAGGAGGCGTGGACGGCGGGCATCGCCGCCATGGCCCGGGCGGGCGCGCGGATCGTCGTCGACGAGGTCTTCCTCGGCGGCGCCGCCTCCCAGCGGCGCTGGCTGCGGCACCTCGACGGCCTCGACGTGCTGTGGGTCGGCGTCCGCTGCGACCCCCGGGTGGCCACCGGCCGCGAGACCGCCCGGGGCGACCGCACCCCCGGCATGGCCGCGCTCCAGGCCGGGCAGGTCCACGAGGGCGTCCGCTACGACCTGGAGGTGGACACCACGCACACCGAGGCAATGGACTGCGCCCGCCGCATCGCGGCGGAGGTCCGCTGAGCGGGCGCGGACCCGTACGAGGCGCGGCCGGGGCGCGTACGAGGGGGAGCCGACGGCCTCGGACGGCGTGCGGGGCGACCGGCGGGACGGCATACGGGACGGCATACCGGGCGACATATCGGGCGACATGGGGGGCGACGTGATGGTGGACGGGACGACGGACGGCACGGCGGGTGGCCGTACGGGCGCTACGGCGGGCGGCAGTTCACCCGGCACGCCCGACGAGATCGAGGCCGCCGCCCGGGCGGCGTTCGAGCAGGGGGTCCAGGACCGGACCGCCGGGTGGGTGAACGGCGCGCGGGAGGCGTTCCGGCGGGCCGCCCGCACCGGGCACCCCGACATCGGGCCCATGGCCCTCGCGAACCTCGCCGTCCTGGAGGCCCAGGACGGGCGCGCCGCCGCCGCCCGCGAGGCGTTCGAGCGGGCCATCGCCACCGGCCACCCCGACCACGCCCCGCAGTCACTCTTCAACTACGCGGTCTTCGAGCAGCGCTCCGGCGACCCGGCGCACGCCCGCGAGCTGTACCGGCGCGCCCTCGACAGCGGGCACCCCGAGCACGCCCGCAAGGCGCTGCTGAACCTCGGCGGGCTCGCCGCCGACGAGGGCGCGGCCGACGAGGCTTGTGAGCTGTGGCTGCGCGCCATGGAGCCGCCCTTCCGGGGCGACACCGCCCACCGCGCGCACCGGCGGCTCGTCGAACTCGCCCCCGACCGGCTGCCCGAGGCGCGCGAGGTCTATCTGCGGGCGATGGCCGACGGCGACGAGCTGACCGCGGGCCAGGCCCGCACGCTGCTGCACGACCTGGACCCCGGCTTCCTGCTGCCCGGGGAGCCCGTCCGGCTCGGCTCCCGGAGCTTCGACCCGGCCGAGATCGAGTCCGCCGAGTGGGCCACCGGCCGCCGCCCCGCCTACTCCAGCGGCCACCTGGACGTGTACACCCGCGACGGCGCCCTGCACACGGTGTTCGTCGACCTCGGCGACCCGTACGACCGGCGCGGCTACGAGGCGCTGCGCCGCCTCCTGGGACCGGCGGGCCTCTGAGCCGTACGGGTGGACCTCCGCCAGTAGCCCGGCCGGCCGCCTTTGTCAGTCCGTAAGGTTCCGGATTCCCCGGGCCGGGACGCGTCGTTAGCGTCCTCATGCCGATCCACCGGTACCGTCGCGCGACGACCAGGAGGTCCCGTTGACCGCGCAGCCCCCCACCCGCAGGAGCATCCTCAAGTCCGCAGGCGGCCTGTCCGCCGCCCTGGCCCTCGGCGCCGGAGGCGTGCTCGGCTCGGCGTCCTCGGCCGCCGCGGCCGGCGACGGCTTCGGCCTGCGGATCGTGGACCGCAACGAGAGCGACTACCGCATGTGGTACTACCGCTTCGCGACGGACGCGATCGGCTGGAACCCCGGCGTCAACGTGCTGCTCCCGGACGACTACCACTACAGCGGCCGCACCTACCCCGTGCTCTACCTCTTCCACGGCGGCGGCAACGACCAGGACTTCATCACCTTCGACCGCGAGCGCATCCGCGACTGGACCGCCGGCCGCCGGCTCATCGTCGTCATGCCCGACGGCGGCCACCTGGGCTGGTACTCCAACCCGGTCAGCTCCAACGTCGGCCCCCGCAACTGGGAGCACTTCCACATCAACCAGCTCCTCCCGTGGGTGGAGGCCAACTTCCGCACCTTCGCCGAGTACGACGGGCGGGCGGTCTCCGGCTTCTCCATGGGCGGCTTCGGCGCGCTGAAGTACGCCGCCAAGTACTACGGGCACTTCGCCTCGGTCAGCGCCCACTCGGGCCCGGCCAGCCTGCGCCGCGACAACGGCACCGTCGTCCACTGGGCGAACGCCACGTCCGCCCTGGACCTGGGCGGCGGCACGGTCTACGGGGCCCCGTTCTGGGACGAGGCCCGGGTCAGCGCCGACAACCCGGTGCAGCGCATCGAGAGCTACCGCAACAAGCGGGTCTTCCTCGTCGCGGGCACCAGCCCCGACCCGGTGAGCTGGTTCGACACCGCCAACGAGACGCACGTCCTCGCCGGACAGCGCGAGTTCCGCTCGCTGCTCGACCGGGCCGGCATCCCGCACGAGTCGTACGAGCTGCCCGGCGGCCACTTCGTCCGCCACGACATGCTGCAGCGCGACATCGACGGCGTCGTCGCGCGCCTGCGCAAGGCATGACGGGGGATCACGACGTGCTGCCCGGCCTTCCCCCGCGCGCCTCGCGTGCCTCGCGCGCTCCGCGTGCCGGCAGAGCCCGCCGAGCCGGGCGCGCCCGCGGCGCCCTGCGGGTCCTGCTGGCCGTGACGGCGGCCCTCGCGCCCGGACTGCTCGCGGCCCCGGCCGCCGCCGCCCGGACCGCCCCCGCCGCGGCCTCCGCGCCGGCGGCGGTCCGGGGGGCCGCCGCCACGGCGGCCTGCCCGGCCGCCGGCGAGGTCACCCAGCATTTCCACAGCGGTCACAACGGCGTGGACATCGGCAACGACATCGGCACGCCGATCTTCGCCATCGGCGACGGCGAGGTGACCCACTCCGGCTACGCCGACGGCTACGGCCAGTGGATCCGCATCCTGCACCCGGACGGCCGGATCTCCGAGTACGGGCACATGTACCAGCGCTTCGTGGCCGTCGGCGAGCACGTGACGGCCGGGCAGCGGATCGCCCTGATGGGCCAGGAGGGCAACTCGACCGGCCCCCACCTGCACCTGCGGATCTGGGGCGACACCTCCACCTCGTACGGGATCGATCCCGAGGTCTACCTGGCCGAGCGCGGGGTCACCCTCTCCTGCGTCCCCGGCGGCGTCCCGCAGCCCCGGCCGCTGGTCTACCCGGCGGAGTCCGGCCGGGTGGTGTCGGCCCGTTCGGCCGACGGGCGCCTGGAGGTGTTCGCGGCCGGTGCCGACGGGATCCACCACGCCTGGCAGCTCGCCTCGAACGGCGAGTGGTCCACCTGGGAGTTCCTGGGCGGTCCGGGCGGCGGGGAGCTGGCGATCGCGGCGAACGCGGACGGGCGTCTGGAGGTGTTCGCGATCAATGGCAGCACGTTCAAGCACCGTTATCAGGTGGCGCCTTCGGGTGGCTGGTCGGGCTGGGAGGACTTCGGCGGCGGCGGGCGTGACATCGCCGCGGGGGTCAACGCCGACGGCCGGATCGAGGTCTTCGCCTCCGGCCCGGTGGGGCTCTTCCACCGCTATCAGACGGCGCCCAGCGGCGGCTGGTCGGGCTGGGAGCCGACGGGCGGCGGTCCCGCCGACGCGCGCGTGGAGATGGAGAAGTCGCCGGACGGGCGCCTTGAGGTGTTCGCGCTGAACGGGAACACCTTCCAGCATCTCTACCAGACGGCCGTGAACGGCGGCTGGTCGGGCTGGGAGGACTTCGGCGGCGGTGGCCGCGACCTCACTGTGGATCACAACCAGGACGGGCGGATCGAGGTCTTCGCCTCGGGTCCGGTCGGGGTGTTCCACAAGTACCAGACGAATCCGACGAGTTGGTCGGGCTGGGAGTCGACCGGTGGTCCCGCGGACTCGCAGCTGACGAGCGAGCGGTCGCCGGACGGGCGGGTCGAGGTCTTCGCGATCAACGGGACCGTCGCCCAGCACCTCTGGCAGAGCGGGATCAACGCCCCCTACGGCCAGTGGGCCGACTTCGGGGGCGGCGGCACCGAGATCACCGCGACGAGCAACGCCGACGGACGCATCGAGGTGTTCGGAACCAGCCACGCCGGCGTCTACCACAAATGGCAGACCGGCCCGGCGACCTGGTCCGAGTGGGCGTGGGTGAACGCCACCGCCGGTCCCGCGATCGACTGAAGCGGCGTGAGTGGAAGTTGAATCGGATCGGACTGAGGAGCCAGCAGTGAGAACCGCAAGGCGGTCCCCCCGCGCACCCCACCGCGCCGTCCTGTCGGCGCTCGCCTCGCTGCTCCTGGCGGCGGGCATCCTCTCCGGCACCGCCTCGCCGGCCCAGGCCGCGTCGAGCGACCTGTGCGCCCAGGTCGGCTACCAGGCGGGCTTCCGGGGCGACGGCCTGGTCACGGCCGTCGCCGTCGCCCTCGCCGAGTCCAGCTGCGACCCCTCGGCGACGAACACCACCAACAACACGCCCCCGTCCCGCGACCGCGGGCTGTGGCAGATCAACGACTACTGGCACCCCGAGGTCGACGACGCCTGCGCGTACGACGCCCAGTGCAACGCGAACGCGGCGTTCACCATCTCCAACGGCGGCACCAACTGGGAGCCCTGGTCCACCTACAACGCGGGCTACCACCGGCGCCACCTGGACGAGGCGCGCGCCGCGGTGGACCGGCTCGGCCACCCCGGCCCGGGGCCCGCCCCGGTGGTCTACCCGGCGGAGTCCGGCCGGGTCGTCTCGGCCCGTTCGGCCGACGGGCGGCTCGAAGCCTTCGCCGCCGGTGCCGACGGGATCCACCACGCCTGGCAGCTCGCCGTGAACGGCGCCTGGTCCGAGTGGGAGCCCCTCGGCGGCCCGGGCGGCGCGGAGTTGGCGATCGCGGCGAACGCGGACGGGCGTCTGGAGGTGTTCGCGATCAATGGCAGCACGTTCAAGCACCGCTATCAGGTGGCTCCTTCGGGCGGCTGGTCGGGCTGGGAGGACTTCGGCGGCGGCGGGCGTGACATCGCCGTCGGCACGAACGCGGACGGGCGCATGGAGGTCTTCGCCTCGGGCCCGGTCGGCCTCTTCCACCGCTACCAGACGGCGCCCAACGGCGGCTGGTCGGGCTGGGAGCCGACGGGCGGCGGTCCCGCCGACGCCCGGGTGGAGGTCGAGAAGTCGCCGGACGGGCGCCTTGAGGTCTTCGCGCTGAACGGCAGCACCTTCCAGCACAAGTACCAGACGGCGGTGAACGGCGGCTGGTCGGCGTGGGAGGACTTCGGCGGCGGCGGGCGCGACCTCACCGTGGATCACAACCAGGACGGTCGGATCGAGGTGTTCGCCTCGGGTCCGATCGGGGTGTTCCACAAGTATCAGACGAATCCGACGAGTTGGTCGGGCTGGGAGCCGACCGGTGGTCCCGCGGACTCGCAGCTGACGAGTGAGCGGTCGCCGGACGGGCGGGTCGAGGTCTTCGCCATCAACGGGACCGTCGCCCAGCACCTCTGGCAGGGAAACGTCAACGGCGCCTACGGCCAGTGGGTCGACTACGGCGGCGGCGGTACGGAGATCACGGCCGCCACCAACGCCGACGGACGCATCGAGGTGTTCGGAACCAGCCACGCCGGGGTGTACCACAAGTGGCAGACCGGCTTCTCGGCCTGGTCCGAATGGGCCTGGCTGAACAGCACCTCCGGGCCCGCCGTCGACTGACCCGGTGACCCGGTGACCCGGTGACCCGGTGACCCGGTGACCCGGTGACCGGGTGACCCCACGCCCCGATGCCCCGGCGCCCCGATGCCGATGACCCCCGCGACCGGCCGGACCAGCCCCCGTAGGCCCCGGCCGGCCGCGGGACCCACGAGGAGACCCCCGTCATGCATCCCCTCAGCCGCCGCGGGCTGCTGCGCGCGGGCGTCGCGGCCGGAACGGTCGGCGCCCTCGGGCTTCCCGGCCTTCCCAGCCTGCTCGGCCTTGCGGGCTTTCCCGTCCTTCCCGGCCTCGCGCCCACCCCGGCCGCCGCCGGGACGCTCCCGCCCCGCCGGTGGGTCGGCGCTGGCCCCTTCACCCCCGTGTACGACCCCTCCGTCCCCGGCCGCCGCCGCTACCTCAACGACCACACCCTGATCCGGGCCGACGGGCGCTGGCACCTGTTCTCGATCGTCGGCGACAGCGCGCCGCCCGGCCGTAACCCGGACAGCTCGGCCGAGACCGCCTTCGCCCACGCCTCCGCCCCCGGCCCGTACGGCCCCTGGACCACCCATCCCGACGCCCTGACCCTCGACCGCGACTACTTCGGCGAGGAGTACCTGTGGGCCCCGCACGTCATCGAGGCCGAGGGCGCCTACCGGATGTTCTACGCGGCGGGCGGCGCCGACGGCGCGGCGATCGGCCTCGCCACCTCCACCGACCTCGTCACCTGGACCCGGCTGCCCTCGGGGCCGCTGTTCCGGGGGCGCACGGCGCGCGACCCGATGGTGACGCGGATCGGCGGCCGGTGGGTCATGTACTACACGGAGGTCTCGGCGACGGACGGCCGGCACCTCGTGTGCCACCGGGTCTCCGACGACCTGCTCCACTGGAGCGAGCCCGGCACCGCCTACGCCGACGAGACCACCGAGGCCACCGGGGTGTCGGTCACCGAATCGCCCTTCGTCCTCGAACAGGACGGCTGGTACTACCTGTTCATCGGGCCCCGGGTCGGCTACGAGGGCACCGACGTGCTTGTCTCCCGCGACCCGTTCCGCTTCACCCTGGACGGGTACGCGGGGCACGTCCCCGGACACGCCGTCGAGATCGTGACGGACGGCACCGACAGCTCCGGCGGCGCCCGGCGGTACGCGAGCGCGGCGGGCTGGTTCGGGCGCGGCCTGTCCGTGGCGCCGCTGCTGTGGCGTACCACCCCGCCCTCGTGGCAGAGCCCGGACAACCCGGCCGTCTCCCTCGACGTGGACGGGCGGCTGAACGTCTTCGCCCTGGATGCCGCCGACCGCTCGATGCTGCGGCGCGTCCAGCTCGGCCCCGGCGCCGACGACTGGTCGGAGTGGGAGCGCTTCGGCGGCCCCGCCGGTGCCGTGCCCACCCTCGCGCGCGATACGGACGGACGCCTTGAGGTCTTCTCGCTGGCCCCCGGCGGCGTCAACCTGCACCACCGGGCGCAGCGGGCGGACGGGAGCTGGGGCGACTGGGCGGAGTTCGGCGGTCCGGCCGCCGCCGCGCCCGCCGTGGCCCGGAACGCCGACGGGCGCCTGGAGGCGTTCGCGCTCAGCCCCGACGGCTCCGTCGTGGCCCGGCGCCGTCAGACCGCCCCCGGGTCCACGGCCTGGGACCCCTGGGACGCGGGCTTCGGCGGACCGGCGGGCGCGCCGCCGGTGGTCGCCGCCAACGCGGACGGGCGCCTGGAGGTCTTCGTCCTCGCGCCCGGCGGCACCGCGCTCCGGCACCGCTGGCAGCTCGCCCCCGGCGGGGCCTGGTCGGCCTGGAGCGCCTTCGGCACCGCCGCGGGCAACGCGCCCCGGGTGGCCCGGGACGGCGGCGGCCGGCTCACCGTCGCGGCCCTCGCCCCGTCCGGTGTCGGCTCCTTCCAGCGCCGCCAGTCCGTGCCCAGCGGCGGCTGGGACGACTGGCAGCCGCTCTTCGGCTGGTCCACCGCCGCCCCGCTGCTCGTCGCGGGCGCCGACGGATGCCTGGAGGCCGTCGTCCTCGCCCCCGGCGGCGAACGCCTCGACCGCCGCCGCCAGTCCGTGCCCGGCGGATCCTGGGGACCCGCCGAGGAGTACGGCGAGCCCGGCGTCACGCTCACCGCGACCCCGTCGGGCGCGCTCGACGCCTCCGGCCGCCTCCACCTCTTCGCCGTCGCCGAGGACGGCCGGATCCGCTTCCGCGTCCAGGGCGGGACCGGCGGGGGCACGCTGCCGTGGGCCGCGTTCGGGGACCGCGCGGTCGCAACGCTCCGCTCCGGCGCCCCCGCCCCCTGACTGACCGTCACGAACGGCACATGCGGGGCGAACCCGCACGTAGGGGCCGCGTACCGGGCCGTGGAAGTGGCCGATGCCACTCGGTGCATCACCGGTTGCACCCGGTAACGTTCGGGGTGTCGGACAGCGACAGCGGTCGGCACGCGGGACGGGGGACCGGTGAGCGGGATTGTCATCCACCTGCCGCAGGGCAGCGGCGGAGGCGCGGACGGGACGGCGGACGGCGGCGCGGTGACGCTGCGCCTCGGGCCCGGGCAGCGGGCCCGGTTCGGCCGGGGCTCGGCCGGCACGCCCGTCGAGCTCCGCCTCGCCGACGCCGCCATCTCCCGCCTCGCGGGCGAGATCCGGGCCACCGACGACCACTGGCAGCTCAGCAACCTCAGCACCACCCACAGCTATCTCGTGGAGAACCCGGAGGGCGCGGGGGAGTACCTGCGGGTGCCGCCGCGCCGCTCCGGCGCGCCCATCCCCTTCGAGTTCTCCCGTGTGGTGCTGCCCACCCGCGGCGACACCGCCGTCTCCTTCCAGGTGTTCGCGCCCGACCACGTCTACCTGGACCCGCGCGGCATGGGCGGCCCCGGCGGCAGCCGCACCCTCACCGCGTACTCCCTGGACGAGACCGCCACGTACTTCCTGGTGCTCGTCGCGCTCTGCGAGCCCTGGCTGCGGGACCGCTCGCCCGCCGCCGTGCCGACCACCCCGCAGGTCGTCGAGCGGCTGCGCGGCCACGCCGCCTGCGCGCGGCTCACGGCCCGCGCGGTCAGCTCGCACATCGACTACCTCGCCGACGAGAAGCTGCGGATCGGCGGCCCCGGCGCCGACGAGGCGGGGCGCGCGGACCGCAGGAACGGCAAGCGGGAGGCCGTCGTCGGCGTCGCTCTCAAGTTCGGCATCGTCCGCGAGGAGCACCTCGCGCTCTTACCCCCCGGCGCCGAACCCGCCGAGCGGGGACGGTAGGGGCGTGGTGCACGTGGAGGAGCGGACCGTCTCGTGGGGGAGCGGGCGGCCGGAGCCCCTGCCGCCGGGCCACCGGGTCGGCGCCTGGGCCGTCACCGAGCCGATCGGCTCCGGCGGCTGGGCGACCGTCTACGCGGCGCGGCCCGCCGGGCCGGCCGGGGACGGGCCCGAAGAGGTCGCGCTCAAGATCATGCCGACCGCCGGACTCGCCCCGCGCCAGGCCCGCGACGTCGCCGAGGCCGCCGCCCGCGAGGTCGCCCTCGGCCGCCGCGCCGCCCACCCGCGCCTGATCCGGCTGCTGGACTCCTTCGTCCTCGGCGCCGCCGGGGACCCCGTCCTGGACGGCGCGATCGTCCTGGTCATGGAGCGGGCCCGGGGCAGCCTGCGCGAGCTCCTCGACGCCGGGGTGGGCGAGGCGGAGGGGGCCCGGCTGATCACCGGGATCTGCGAGGGGCTGGCCCATCTGCACGGGGCGGGCTGGGTGCACACCGACCTCAAGCCCGAGAACATCCTCATCGGCCGGGACGGCACGGTGAAGCTCTCCGACTTCGGCTTCGCCATCGAACTGACCGGCACCCACGGCTACACGCCCCCGATGGGCACCCTCGACTACCTGCCGCCCGAGCGGGGGCGCGAGCCGCTCGGCGAGCGCGGCGTCCGGGTCCGGCCCAGCGCCGACATCTGGGCGCTGGGCGTCGTCGTCCACGAGGTGTTCGCCGCCGGCGCCTCACCGTTCCCCGGCGCCACACCGGCCGCGCGCGCCGCCGCCGTGCGGGAGTACGCGGAGGGGCGCGCCCCGCTCCGCATGGACCACGCCGTCCCCGCGTTCTGGCGCGCCTTCGCGGCCGACTGCCTGGCCCCCGGCCACGAGGCGCGCGCCGCGCACACGGCCGAGGGCCTGCTGGCGCGCATCGCGGCTCGGCCCGCCCCCGACGGGCGCCGCCCCCGCTCCGGCCGGGGCCCGCTCCGGCGGCTCGGCGCCCTGCTCGCGCTCGCGGTCTGCGCGGCGGCGGCGGGCACCTCGCCCTGGTGGTACCCGGTCCTGGCCGGGACGGCCGGATCCGGCGGCACGGACGGCCGCGCCGCCGACGCCCCGGTGCCGGTGCGGGTGTTCAACGCCGAGCGCGGCTGCCAGGGGCGCGCGGACCGCGACCGGCAGTGCAGCCTCGGCCTGGCGATCGACCCGCTGCGCCCGTACACCGCGCGGAACGTGGTGCCGACCCGGGTCTGGCACGGCGACGTGCTGGAGGCGGAGTGCCGGCTGCCGGACGGCCTGCCCGTCATCGACGAGGAGGACCGGACCTCGACCGTCTGGTACCGGGTCCGCCTTCCGGGCGGGGGGACGGGAGGAGCTTCCGGGTCTCCCGCGCATCCCGGGGCTTCCGGGTCTCCTGGGTCTCCTGGGTCTTCCGGTTCCGGGGCTTCCAAGACTTCCGCGACGGCCTGGCTGCCCGCCGTCCGTACCAAGGACCGGCCCGCGCTGCCCCGTTGCGCGCACCCCGCCCCCACGGGCCCGCGAACCCCCGCGCCGACGACGGCCGCACGCCCCTGACCATGACGAATGTGTGACATTCGCGTCCTGTATGCGTGAAACCTTCCCGGCGGGTCGGCCGTCCTTTCTTCTGGGATACGGTCAGGAACCTACGGGGAGTGGGCATTCCATGGGAGAGAAGCGCACGTACACCACCCACATAGCGGTGGTGGCGTCGGCGATAGGTCTGAGCCTGGCGGCGTGGGGCGCCGCCGCGCTGACGGATCCGGGCGCGGCGTCCGGATCCGGAGCCGGGGCCGCGCCGGGGACGAGCGCGCCCGGCGAGCGCGGCGGGCAGACGGACAAGGGGCCCGAGCGGGTGCGCCCGGAGCAGGTGCCGGTGAGCATCGCGCACGCCGCCGAGGCGGGCGGCTCCGCCGTCAACATCACGATCGACGACGGCCCCGACCCCCGGTGGACTCCCAAGATGCTCGACATCCTGAAGGAGAACGATGTCAAGGCCGTGTTCTGCATGGTCGGACCGAACGCCAAGGCCCACCCCCAGCTGGTGAAGCGGATCGTCGCCGAGGGCCACCGGCTCTGCGACCACACCATGGACCACGACACCTCGATGGACCGCAAGTCCGTCGCGTACCAGAAGAAGCAGATCCTGGACGCGAAGAAGCTCATCGAGGACGCGTCCGGCGGCGCGAAGGTGGAGTACTACCGGGCCCCGGGCGGCGCGTTCACCCCCGACAGCCGGCGCATCGCCGCGGCGGCCGGGATGCGCCCGCTCGGCTGGAACGTCGACACGAAGGACTTCGAGCGCCCCGGCACCGCCTCGATCGTCCGCACGGTCAAGAACGAGCTGTCCAACGGCCCGACGATCCTCTTCCACGACGGCGGCGGCGACCGGCGCCAGACCGTCGCCGCCCTGGACCAGGTGCTGCCCTGGCTCAAGCAGCGCGGCCACACCTTCAGCTTCCCCGTGCGGACGACCCCCTGAGCCGGTTCACCAGCCGGTCACCTGGCTGATCACGAGCCGGTCACCAGCCGAAGCGGCGGTTCACCAGGGCCGCGAACTCCGCGAAGCTGAGCACCCGGTCGCCGTTCTGGTCGGCCTGGTCGAACAGCGCGGACGAGGCGTCGTCGTCCCCCACCCCCCAGGCCGGGATCACCCCCTGGGCGGCGAGCGTCGGTCCCTTGGCGCGCAGCGCGCGGATCACCTCGGCCCGCGTGAGCGTGCCGTCCTGGTCGAGGTCGAGCGCGTCGAAGAGGATCCGAGCCTTCTCGCTCATCGTCTGTCCCGTTCCCTGGTCTGCTCCATGAGCGGCACGGCCCTGCGCCCCCGCTGAGCGGAAGGACGCCGGGGGCGGCCGGGAAGTTGCGTGCCCGGGGCGCGGCCGGGGCGCGGATGGGGGTCCGTACGGTCCGGGTCCGAGTTATCCACAGGCCGCGGCGGGCGGTCCCAGGGTGTCGGTCCGGGCGGCTAGGCTTTTCGAATGGCCCTCACCGACGCTTCCCCCGAGACCTCCGACGCGCTGCGAGTACTGCACCGCGTCTTCGGTTACGGCTCCTTCCGCGGCGAGCAGGAAGAGATCATCGAGCAGGTCGTCGCCGGCGGCGACGCCCTCGTGCTCATGCCGACCGGCGGCGGCAAGTCGCTCTGCTACCAGATTCCCGCGCTGGTCAGAGAGGGCACCGGCGTGGTCATCTCGCCGCTGATCGCGCTCATGCAGGACCAGGTGGACGCGCTCACCGCGCTCGGTGTGCGGGCCGGCTTCCTCAATTCCACCCAGGACGGGTACCAGCGGCAGGAGGTCGAGCGGGCGTTCCTCGCGGACGAGCTCGACATCCTCTATCTGGCGCCCGAGCGGCTGCGTACGGAGGGGATGCAGCGGCTGCTCGACCGGGGGAAGATCTCGCTCTTCGCGATCGACGAGGCACACTGCGTCGCCCAGTGGGGCCACGACTTCCGGCCTGACTACTTGGCCCTGTCGATGCTCCAGGAACGCTGGCCCAAGGTGCCGAGGATCGCGCTGACCGCGACGGCGACCGAGGCCACGCACGCCGAGATCGCCGGGCGGCTGGGCCTCCAGGAGGCCCGGCACTTCGTCGCCAGCTTCGACCGGCCGAACATCCAGTACCGCATCGCGCCGAAGAACAGCCCGCTCAAGCAGGTCCTGGACCTGATCCGTACCGAGCACGAGGGGGACGCGGGCGTCGTCTACTGCCTGTCCCGGGCCTCGGTCGAGAAGACCGCCGCCTTCCTCGTGGAGAACGGCGTGGACGCCGTGCCGTACCACGCGGGCATGGACGCGGCGACGCGCGCCGCCAACCAGTCGCGGTTCCTGCGCGAGGACGGCGTCGTGGTCGTCGCGACGATCGCGTTCGGCATGGGCATCGACAAGCCGGACGTGCGCTTCGTGGCCCACCTGGACCTGCCGAAGTCCGTCGAGGGCTACTACCAGGAGACGGGCCGCGCGGGCCGCGACGGGGCGCCCGCCACGGCCTGGCTGGCGTACGGGCTGCAGGACGTCGTCCAGCAGCGCAAGCTCATCGACGGCTCCGAGGGCGACGAGGCGCACCGCCGCTCGCTGGCCGCCCACCTGGACGCCATGCTCGCGCTCTGCGAGACCGTCGAGTGCCGCCGGGTCCGGCTCCTCGCCTACTTCGGGCAGCAGGCGGAGCCCTGCGGCAACTGCGACACGTGTCTGACCCCCGCCGAGTCCTGGGACGGCACGGTCGCCGCGCAGAAGCTGCTGTCCACCGTGTGGCGGCTGGCGAAGGAGCGGCGCCAGAAGTTCGGCGCGGGCCAGATCATCGACATCCTCCAGGGCAAGAAGACCGCCAAGGTCATCCAGTTCGACCACGACGGGCTGTCCGTGTTCGGCGTCGGCGCGGACCTCGGCACGTCGGAGTGGCGCGGCGTCGTGCGCCAGCTGCTGGCGCAGGGCCTGCTCGCCGTGGAGGGCGACTACGGCACGCTCGTCCTCACCGACGGCAGCGGCGAGGTGCTCGGCGGGCGCCGCAGCGTCCCCATGCGCAAGGAGAAGGCCCCGGCCGCGGCCTCCCGCAAGGAGTCCGGCTCCCGCTCCGCGAAGGGCGCCAAGGCCCCGGTGGACCTTCCGGCCGCCGCCGTCCCGGTCTTCGAGGCCCTGCGCGCCTGGCGCGGCGCGGCGGCCAAGGAGCAGGGCGTCCCGGCGTACGTCGTCTTCCACGACGCGACCCTCCGGGAGATCGCGACCCGCCTGCCCGGCACCATCGAGGAACTGGGGACGGTAGGCGGCGTCGGCGAGGCCAAGCTGACCAAGTACGGCCAGGGCGTCCTCGACACCTTGGCGGAGCACACCGCCGCCGCCCCGGCCACCGACTCGACTCCGGCCGCCACCGAGCCCCCGGCCACCGCACCCGCAGCCGCCGGCCGCCGGACCCCCGCCCGCCCGGCGCCACAGGACGGCGCCCCCTCCTTCGACCCGGACGAGGAGCCCCCGTTCGACGAGGAGGAGCCGCCCTGGGACGACTGGCGCTAGGGGGTGTCCGGTGAGCCGGCAGCGCCACCTTCTCCGCGGACGGTTGTCTGGCAGGCGCATGCCGGCGAAGGCACGGGTGCCGAGCCGCCGGTTTCGGATCTGCCGGTGTGCTGGGTGGGCCGTCTGTTGCGCGCTGCCATCCAGATGGTCAGGCCGCGGGCGATCCGGTCGATGCTGGTCTCGACAGCGACGTCGTGTTCGTGGCGTGTGGTGTCGCTCCGGACGACCTCGTAGCCGCCTTCCGCCAGGACCGTGACCGAGGTGAACCATGCCGGGTCGTCCTCGTCGGGCTGGATGACGACGAAGGTGTTGCCCGAGTCGTCGAGGTCGTCGATCAGCAGGAACAGCGCGTCTTCGGACGGGTCCTCGATATGGTCGCCGCTCTCGCTGTCGGCCCGGTAGTACGCAGCCCCCATCGGCCCTGTCTCCCCTCGACCCGCTGACCTGATCGCGGCCAGAATGACATGCGGGGCCGACGCTCCCGGCAGGAACAGCCCTTCGTTGATCGCGGCGAAGCGGTGCCCGGTGGTTCCCCTCGGGCCCGGGCGCCCCGTCGGTGCCCCCGGCGCGCGCCCGCTGTTGGGATGCAGTCGGGGGGCGTCGGGTGACGGCTCCCCGGTGTCCCGGGCGTCGGCTGGTATCGATGGGCGCGGGCCGGGTCGCCCGGGATCTTTTGCGCCCGGCCCACGACCCCCACCCATGGCGTGGCACCGAAGGAGAAGAGCATGGAGACCACCGCGGAGAGGACCCTGGACGTGCCCGTGGACCGGGTTCCGGAACGGACCGGCGGGCAGCCCGACGGGCGGCCGGGGGAGCGGAGCCGGGGCGCCCAAGGGGCCGTCATGATGGTCCGCGCCGCCAACGTGCGCCGCATCGACGCCCTGTTCCAGGCGATGGAGACCGACTTCCTGCTGCGCGAGCAGTTCATCACCGGCCCGTCCCGGATCCTCACCGAATACCTCGACGTCCCGCCGGTCACCGCCCCACAGGCGCTGCTCACCGACCGGCTCGTCTACACCGTCTTCGCCAACCCGCGGCTGGTCCGCTGGCTCCAGGACTACATCCACGAGCACACCGACCGGGTGCCCACCGGCGCCGCCTTCCTCACCGACTTCTGCGCGGCGACGGTGAGCCACGGCGGCGAGGACGTCGTCGCCGCCCTCCTGGAGGGCTGCGCGGCGGAGACCGGCATTCACGGTCTGACCGAGGACCTGCTGCACTACTTCGTCAACCTGCACGCCGCGCACACCCTCTGCGGCGACGAGCGCGCCAGGCCCGACGGGGAGGCGGCCCGCGAGGGCACCGCGATCGAGCCGCGCGGCATCACGCCGCTCACCTCCATCACCTGGACCACCTGGATCAGGACCACCCAGGTCGAGGAGGTCCACGCGATCGGCACCGACTTCGCGCCGCCGTACGTCACGGTGACGCTCGACGGCCTCGCCCGGTACGCGGTGGAGCTCCGCGCCCGCGGCGCGTTCCGGCTCGGGTGACGCGGGTGGGCAGCACATGGGAAGCCGGTCCGGTGGTCGCCCGGGTGCGGGCGGCCACCGGCTCCGGCCGGACACAGGAGCGGGCGCGCGCCCTCGCCGACGCCCTGCGGGCCGGGCCCGCGGACCCGACGGCCCACCGCGAGTCCGTCCTGCTCCTGCTCGCCGCCGGACGGTGGGACGAGGCCGCGGAGGACCCCGCCGTGACGGGCGCGGGCCCGCTGGAGGACTGGCTGCCGGACGCCGTGACGGCCGCCCTCGAACAGTGCGACTTCACCCTCGCGGAGGGCTGCGCCCGGCTGTTCGCGCGGCTGCGCTGGGGCGCGGACGACCCGGCGGCGCGCTCGCTGGTGCCGCTGAGCGTGCCCAAGCTGCGGCACGACCTCGCCCAGCTGCGGCACCTGCGGGGGCTCGGCGTCCTGGGCCCCGCGTACGCGGACGTCATCGCCGCCTACGAGGAGGCGCACGCGCGGCTCGCGGAGCGGGGCCCCGACGCGCGGGAGCGGCTGGACCCCGAGGCGCACCCGGGCCTCACCGGCACGTACAACCGGCTGCTGCACGTCCGGGAGACCCCGCGCGTGGACCGGGCACTGTCCGCGCGGTGGGATCCGGCGGCCGTCCAGCGGGAGTACCTGGCGAACGCGCCGGGCGTGGTCACCGTCGACGACTTCCTGACCGAGGAGGCGCTGGACGGGCTGTACCGGTTCTGCCTGGAGTCGACGATCTGGTTCGGCAACCGCTACGACCACGGCCGGCTCGGCTCGCTCATGCAGGACGGGTTCGTCAACCCGCTGCTCATGCAGATCGCCGAGGAGCTGCGGGACGCCCTGCCGGAGCTGATCGGCGAGCGGTACCCGCTGCGCCAGATCTGGGGCTTCAAATGCGGCCCCGAGGTCCCGGCCGACGTCACGACGCACGCCGACTTCGCCGCGGTCAACGTCAACTTCTGGATCACGCCGGACAGCGCCAACGCCGACCCGGACTCGGGCGGCCTGGTGGTGCACGACGTGGACGCCCCGCTGTCCTGGGGCTTCGACAGCTACAACGGACGGCAGGACCTGATCCGCCCGTTCCTGCGCAGCCGCCGCTCCCGCAGCGTCACCGTGCCGTACCGGCACAACCGGGCGGTGATCTTCAACTCCGACCTGTTCCACGCCTCGGACGCGGTCCGCTTCCACCCCGGCTACGAGAACCTCCGGGTCAACGTGACCATGCTGTACGGGGACCGCGAGGCCGAGACCCACCACCCCCGGCTCTCGGGCCCGGCGACGGCGGGGCTCCGCCCCGCCTGGCGCTCGGCGGCCCTCTCCCGCACCCGCGTCCGGGTGTGAGGACGGGTCACACCCCCGGCCGGCCCTGGGCCGCGGTCTCGGCGATCGCGGCCAGGGTGGCGCGCATCCCCGCCCGGTTCAGGGCGACCCGGCGGGCCGGGTTCGTCCCGGCGAACACCGTGCCGAGCAGGTCGGCGGACCGGCCGCGGGGACCACCGGAGCGCAGGTCCTCCCAGAACTCGGTGACGAGGGTGCCCTCGCCCGCCGCCTCGAAGCGGTAGCCCCAGCGGGCGATCGGCAGCCCGAACACGCCGACGTCGAAGACGAACTCCCGCTCCGGCACCGCCTCCACCACGCGCCCCACGGTGAACCAGACGAACGGCCCCCGCCGGTTGAACCCGACGAACCGGGCCCCGGCCCCCGCCCCCGGCCGCACCCACACGGCGCGGCACTCGGGGCTCCAGCGCCCCATGTTCCGCAGCTCCGACACGAGCGCGTACACCCGCGCGGGAGAAGCGCCGACCACGGCACTCTCCTCCAGCCTCCGCCGCCGCTCCATCGCCCTCACCCCTCACCCCCGTACGGGGAGTCCGAGGGACGGCCGCACCGCCCCTACTCGCCGGTACGGTAGCGGGTCGGCGGCGCGGCCGGGACGGGATCCGTCAGCTCTCCTCCGCCGCCAGGACCACGAAGTCGGCGTTCGACGGGTCGAGGCACACGGCCAGGCGGCCCACGCCCGGCACGTCCGCCGGGCCCATCTGGACCGTGCCGCCCGCGGCGGTGGCCGCGGCGACGGCGGTGTCGCAGTCCGTGACGGCGAAGACCGGGTGCCAGTACGGGCGTCCGCCCGCGAGGGCGAGCTGGTCGGAGGAGAGCTGGAGGAGGCCGCCGTGCATCCGCTCGGCGGGCTGCCCGGCGGGGGTGATCAGGGTGTACGTGCCCTCGCCGCCCGGCATCTCCATGTCGCTGTACCACCAGCCGAAGACGTCCGCGTAGAACCGCCTGGCCGCCGCCGCGTCGCTCGTGTACAGCTCGGTCCAGGACAGCGAGCCCGGTACGTCCAGCAGCTCGGCGCCCTTGACCTCACCCGGCTGCCAGACGGCGAACTGGCCGCCCAGCGGGTCGCTGTACTGGGCCATCCGGCCCCACCGGTCGAGGTCCCGGGGCGCCACCCGGACCGCGCCCCCGGCCTGTTCGACCGCCCGGGTCGTCGCGTCGGCGTCCGCGACGCCGTAGTAGATCATCCACGCCGAGCGCGCCCCCGGCTCGGTGAGCCGGCCGAGCCCGGCGACGACCCGGCCGTCCTTGCGGAACATGCCGCCCTGGGCCTCCTCGCCGGCCCCGACGGACTCGGGAGGCGCCATGGGCTCGTACTCCCAGCCGAGCACCGCCCCGTAGAAGGCCGCGGCGCCCGGCACGTCGGGGCTGCCGAGGTCGAGCCAGCAGGGGGCGCCGGGGGTGAAGTCGGTGGTGATCACGGGGCAGTCCCTTCCACGGCGCGCGCGGGCGCGCGGATACGGTCCCCCTCCTCAGCCTGGCACCCGGGGCCGCCGCCCGCCCCTCGGACGGCGGCCCCGGGGCGACGGGACGGACTACGGGACCCAGTGGTTGCCGGACGCCGTGATCATGACCTGGAGCTGGATGCTGGCCGAGAAGTAGCTTCCGGTGTCGATCGGCGTCGCCACCATCTTGTTCCACAGCGCGTCCAGCCACGCCTGGCTGCCCGGGTCGGTCATCGCCGCGAGCGTGAACGGCGCGAAGAAGGCCGCCTCGCTGCCCGAGGAGATCTGCGTCCCGTTCAGCTTGTAGCCGATGGCGATCTTCTTCGGGTCGCCGCCCGTCTTGCTCTTGATCCAGGTGTTCATCTTGCGGGCCTGCGCCAGGGACTTGCTGTCGCCGCTGGTCACGGCGTCGTCCGCGATGCGCCACGGGGTGCGACAGGCGTTCCACCAGTAGGCGCCGTCGTTCGCGTCCTCCAGCACCTTGCCCGGGGCCGGCTTCGGCGAGGAGTTGGTGTTGACGACGAAGTCGGGCAGCAGGCCCGTGCTGCCGGCGTACGCCGACTGCAGGGTGCCGGCGGCGTTCTGGTGGGCGCTGATGACACCGTCCCAGGTGGAGTCGCCGGACGCCGTGCGGAAGGCGCGGAAGTGGTCGACCATCCAGTCCGACGTGCGGGAGATGTAGTAGTACTGGTCGCCCGAGCTGGTCCAGTCACCCAGCTTCAGCAGCTTGGTCGTCGGGTTGAGCTCGTCCTTCTTGATGGCGGCGATGTGCTTCAGGGCCAGCGCCTTGTAGTCGTAGGTGCCGGAGCTGCCCCACTGCTTGTCCGCCAGCAGCAGCCCGTACGCCACGTCCAGGTCGCCGTCCGTGGCGGCGTCGCCGCCGTTGACGCTCTTGCAGGAGGTGTCCTGCTCGGCGGCGAGCAGATCACGGTTGATCGAGGACGGGTGGTCGATCACCCACTTCGTCAGCCCGTCGAAGATCTTCTTCGCGTTCGGGTCGGCACCGGCCATCGTCGCGGTGATGACCATGCCGTAGCCCTGCGCCTCGGCGACGTAGGGGTGGTCGGCGTCGGGGGAGATCACCTGGTACCAGCCATTGCCACAGTTCTGGCGGACGAAGGCCGATTTCCACTTGTTGTAGTAGTCGACCACCTTCTGGTCGAGTGTCGCCTGGGTGCCGGAGGGCTTGAGGATTCCGGTGGCGTACGGCCGGGTGTGGCCGCCGAACGGGACGGCCGGGTCGGCCGCCGGGGCGGCGCCCGCGGTCGGCCCGAGTGCGGAGAGCCCGGCCAGGGCGGTGGCGGTGACGACGAAGCCCGCGAGGGGGCGGCGCCAGCGACGGCTGTGATGCGGGGAGCGGTGCTGATGTGCCTGTGACATCGGACGTCCTCGGGTGAAAGTGGTGCACCAGTGGGGGCGGATCGGGTCCGGATCCCGGCGGCCGCGTAATCGTTAGGAAATATTCCTAACGATTACGCGGGACACTAGAGACCCATGCCCGGCCGCGCAAGACCACCGACGAGATCCGCCGCCGGGATCCGGTGCCGGGATCCTCGCCCCCCCCCAGGAGCGTGGGTCAGCGCTTGGCCGTGCGGCCGAAGGCGGTGCGGGCCCAGAGGAAGCCGACGAGGGTGAGGCCGAGGCACCAGGCGAGCGCGAGATAGCCGCTGTTTCCGATCGGGGTGCCCATGAGGAGCCCCCGCAGGGTCTCGATGACGGGGGTGAAGGGCTGGTACTCGGCGAACCAGCGCAGTCCGGTCGGCATGGTGTCGGTCGGCACGACGGCGCTGCCGAGCAGGGGCAGGAAGGTGAACGGCAGGGGCGCGTTGCTGGCCGACTCGGGGGTCCTGGCCACCAGGCCCATGCCGGCGGCGAGCCAGGTGAGGGAGAGGACGAGGAGGGCCAGCAGGCCGATGGCGGCGAGCCATTCGAGGACGGAGGCGTCGGGCCGGAAGCCGATGGCGAGAGCGACACCGATGACCAGGGCGACCGCGATCAGCGTCTGGAGGACGTTGCCGACGACGTGCCCGGTGAGGAACGCGGCCCGCGATATCGACATCGTGCGGAAGCGGTTGACGATCCCCTCGGTCATGTCGACGCAGACCCCGACCGCCGTGGCGACCGCGCCCGCGGTGGCGGCCATCAGGATGATGCCGGGGGCGACGTAGTCGATGTACGCGCCGTCCCCGGCTCCGGTGATCCCGGCTCCGATGGCGCCGCCGAAGGCGTAGTTGAACATCAGCAGCATCAGCACGGGCATGATGACCGTGGAGATCGTCATCGACGGGTACCTCTGGGCGTGCTTGAGGTTGCGCCGCAGCATGGTCAGGGAGTCGCTGACCGCGTAGGTGAGGGTGCCGCTCATCGGGCCATCTCCGTCGTGGAGTCGGGCGTCCCGTGACCGGTGAGGGTCAGGAACACGTCGTCGAGGTCGGGCGTGTGCACGGTCAGCGACTCGGCCCGCAGTCCCGCGCCGTCGAGCACGTCGAGGACGGCCCGCAGGGTGGCGACGGTGCCGTCGCCGGGGACCCGGAGCGTGAGCTCCTCGGGGGCGCGCGCCGCGGCGCCGAAGTGGCGGGCGGCGGAGTCGAGCGCGGCGAGGTCGGCGAAGGCCAGCCGGATGTGCCCGCCGGGGATCAGCCGCTTGAGCTCGTCCGGGCTCCCCTCGGCGACCAGTCGGCCCCGGTCGAGGACGGCGACGCGGTCCGCGAGCTGGTCGGCCTCCTCCAGGTACTGCGTGGTGAGGAAGACGGTGACGCCCTGGTCGGCGACCAGACCGTGGATGATCTCCCACATGGTGCGGCGGCTGCGCGGGTCGAGGCCGGTGGTCGGCTCGTCGAGGAAGATGATCCGCGGTTCGCCGACCAGCGTCATCGCCAGGTCGAGCTTGCGGCGCATCCCGCCGGAGAAGGTGGAGACCGGGGTGCGTGCGGAGTCGGTGAGCTCGAAGCGCTCCAGGAGCGCGGCGGCCCGACGGCGGCCCTCGGCGCGGGGCAGGTGCCGCAGGTCGGCCATCAGCAGGAGGTTCTCCTCCGCGGTCAGGAGCGCGTCGACGGCGGCGAACTGGCCGGTGACGCCGATCGCGGAGCGCACCCCGTCGGGCCGCTCGGCGAGGTCGTGGCCGGCGATGCTGGCCCGCCCGGCGTCGGGCTCGACGAGCGTGGACAGGATCTCGACGGTGGTGGTCTTCCCGGCTCCGTTGGGACCGAGGAGGGCGAAGACGGTGCCTTCGGCGATGCTGAGGTCGATGCCGGCGAGGACGGTCCTGTCGCCGTACGCCTTGTGGAGGCCGTGGGCGGAGATGGCGGGCCGGGCCGTGGTGACGGCCCGGCCCGCGGTGGTCGCGGTCATGGGCGGCGCTCTCCCTTCCTGGGAGCTCAGGCGCGGCGGATCACGATGTCGCCGACGCTGGTGCGGGCGTGGATCTGGACGGTCTCCTCGGAGGGGCCGGGGTCGGCCGCCGCGTCGAGGGAGTTGCGGAGGGTGCCGAACTTGGAGTGGGCGTCGAGCCAGGCGGCGGTGGACGCGGGGATGCCGATCTCCAGGTCGCCGACGGAGGTCTGGAGGTTGACGACGCCGCGGGTCACCCGCTGGACGCCGATGGCGCCGTTGGCCGCCTTGGCGTCGACCGAGCCGTGCGCGACGCCGACGGTGATGCGCCCGTTGGACGAGTTGGCCTTCAGGTCGCCGGTGATCTCGCCGATGACGGTCTCGCCGTTGCCGTTCTTGACGGTCGCGGTGCCGGTGACCTCGCCGATGTCGACCCGGCCGGCCCCGTGGATCTCGGCGTCGCCCACGGCCCGGTCGATCCGGATGTCGCCGAAGTCGGTGCGCAGGTTGACCGAGGCGGCCTCGTCGATCCGGATGTCGCCGAAGCTGGTCCTGATCCGGCACTCGCCGAGCGGGCCCTCCGTCACGTAGTCGCCCATCGGCGCGTTGCTGTGGAGGTGCGAGCCGGCGGGCAGCTCGATGGTCACGTCGATGGAGCCCTGCTTGCCGAACAGGCCGCGCTTCTTGGGGCCCTTGAGCGCGAGGACGCCGTTGGCGAAGGTGACCGCGGTCTGCTGCGCGGCCCGCGCGTCGGAGTCGTCGGCGCCGTTGCTCGGCTGCACCTCGACGACCGTCGTGCCCCGCTTGCTCGCGGTGAGCCGCACCTTGGCCACCTCGAAGTCGAGGACCGCGCTGATGGGTTCGGGGGTGTCGTAAGAAGGCATGGCTGTCCCGTCCTCTTGGCTCTGTTGGGTGTTTCCGCAGGTGGGAGAGTGTGTGGCCGCGTCTGCGGCGGTGGGCTGCGGCTAGCGGATCCAGCCCTGGTAGCTCTGGCCGTTGCCGGAGGCCCGCGGGGCCGGTCCGGCCGCGCCGGCGCCCGGCTCCAGGGCGGCGCCGACCGCGCGGACGAGCCACGTGTTGACCGAGAGGCCGTCCCGGCCCGCCGCCTCCTCGACGCGCGCCTTGAGCGGCGCGGGGAGCCGGAAGTTGATCCGGGCCGTCGTCCCGTCGTCGGCGTCCGCCAGGGACGGGGCCACGGGCGCCACCGGTGGCGCCATCGGTGGCGCCATGGGCGACACCCTCGGTGTCGTGAGGCTGGCCGGGTCCACGGCGAGGGACTCGGAGGCGGGCGGTGCCGTCACCACGAACTCGGGGTCGAGCCCCCGCAGCCGCACGTCCACCGAGCCCGGGGCCAGGTCGCGGGTGATCTCGTCCGAGGCCGCCGACAGCGCGTTGAGCAGGGTCAGGCGCGCGGCCGACTCCAGCGGCGCGGTGAGCCGCTCGGCCAGTGCGCGGGCCTCGTCCCCGCCGGCGTTCGCGGCGACCGCGAGCTCCCGGCGGAGGTGATCGACGAAGGGGGTCAGGTCCATGTGCACCATAGTGGCACCGGGATGGCGCCATTGCAAGCCTTTGATGGCGCCATCTTGGCGCCATGTGGCGCCGTGCGATGCCACACGGTGTCGCGCGGCGCCGAATGGCATCGTGCGACGCCGGGCGGCATCGCGTGATGCCGCCGCCCGGTATCCCGCGAGCCCCTCAGGCCGCCGGCTTGCCCGGCTGGTCGTGGGTGGCGCAGTGGATGCCGCCGCCCCCGGAGGCGATGGTGTCGATCTGCAGCTGCACCACCTCCCGGCCGGGGAAGTGCTCCTGGAGGATCCCCTTCGCGCGGGCGTCCGCCTGGGTGTCGCCGAACTTCGGCAGGAAGACCGAGCCGTTGGCGACGTAGAAGTTCGCGTACGTCGACACGAAGTCGGCGCCCTCGCCGGTGATCTTGTCCAGGTCGGGCTGGGGCAGGTCGACGATCTCGAAGCGCCTGCCCCGGGCGTCGGTCGCCTTGGACAGCACCGAGCGGGCCTGGTCGGCCGAGCGGGACCAGGAGTCCGGGGGAGTGCCCGGGAACGCCTGGTCGAGCAGGACCACCCCGGGCGCGGTGAACCGTACGAGACTGTCGACGTGCGCGTCCGTGATGTCCTCGCCGCGGACGCCCGCCAGCCACACCACCTTCTCGACGCCCAGGGTGTCGATCAGCTCGGCCTCGATCTGCGCCCTGCTCTTACCCGGGTTGCGGTTGACGTTGACGATCGAGCTCTCGGTGATGAGGAGCGTGCCCTCGCCGTCGGTCTCGAACGAGCCGCCCTCGGCGACGAGCGGGGCCCGCTCCCGGGGGATGTGGTAGCGGGCCAGCAGCTTGCGGCCCACCTGCGCGTCGTTGGCGTGCTCCTGTTTGTCGCCCCAGCCGTTGAAGTTGAAGTCGACGCCGATGAGTTCGCCGTCGTCCTCCACGAAGACCGGTACGGTGTCGCGGGCCCAGAGGTCGTCGACGGCCAGCGGGATGACCTCGACCTGCGCGCCGCAGGCCCGCTGGGCCTCGGCCACCTGCTCCGGGCGGGCCATCATCACCACCGCCTCGAACTCCGCCACCGCGCGCGCGATCCCCGCGATGTCCTCCCGTACGGACGGCAGGTCGTCGCCCCACACCGAGACGAGCGCCGGCCAGGACATGAACGTACGGGTGTGACTGTCCCATTCGGCGCCGAACCGGCGCTTCCCGCCGGGCCCCACGGTCGGGGCCGCCGGGCTGCTTGCCGCGCCCGTCGGCCCCGGATCGGCGGCCCCCTCGGGCCCGCAGGCCGCGGCGCCGAGCGCGACGGCCCCGCCGATCCCGGCGAGGGCGCGCAGGGCGCCGCGCCGGGTGACGAACAGCGGACCGGCGGCCGGGGCCCGGCCCGCCGCGTACCGGTCGGGCCTGCCGGGCGCCGGGGACGGGGCGGGCGGTTCCGGCGGGAAGGGCAGGGACACCTGGGCTCCGATGTGCTCCGACGTCCTCCGACGTCCTCCGAACGTGGCTCGCGACGCTAACCGACGGCGCCGGACGGGACGCGCAGACGCGCGCGGCGTCCGGCCGCCCGGGCCCGCGCTTCACACGGGCGGAGGTGTCATCGGGATTTCATCGCCCTTCCCTAGCCTGGCCGCGTTCGGACGCGCCCCGTCGAGCGGGCCGCGAAGCAGGCGGCGCCCGCAGGCCGCCACCCACCGGAAGGGACGGTTCGATGGCGCGCAGGAGAGCACGGGCGAGACTGCCGATCGCGGTCATGGCCGCGGTCGCGGTCGCGGTGACGGGCACGACGGCGCTCACCGGACCGCCCGCGGGCCCCGCCGCGGCGGGGCCGGACAAGCCGACGATCCGCTACACCGAGTACGGCATCCCGCACATCATCGCCTCCACCTGGGAGGGCCTGGGCACGGGCTACGGCTACGCGGCGGCCAAGGACAACATCTGCACCCTGGCCGACACGTACGTCATGGTCAACGCCCAGCGTTCGCGCTACTTCGGCCCCGACGGCAAGGCGAGCCCCGGCCAGAGCCAGAACAGCACCACCAACCTCAACAGCGACCTGTACTTCCAGCGCGTCAACGACGACCGGGTGGTCGAGCGGCTGCTCGCGCAGCCCGCGCCCAACGGGCCGGAGCCGGAGGTCAAGGAGGCCATCCGGGGCTACGTCCAGGGCTACAACCGCTATCTGGCCGAGACCGGCGTGGACGGCATCACCGACCCCGCCTGCCGGGGCGCCGCCTGGGTGCGGCCCCTCACGGAGCTCGACGTCTACCGGCACGCGCACGCCGAGATCATCATGGGCACCGCCGACCCGCTGCTCGACGGCCTGGTGACCGCCGCCCCGCCCGGCGCCGCCGCCTCCGCCGCGGCCGCCGCGAAGCCGCCCACCGCCGCGCGGCGCGCCCAGGACGCGCGGGAGACCGCGCGGAAGATCCGCGACGCCATGGCGGCGAGCCGCCGTGACGGCCTGGGCAGCAACGCGCTGGCCGTCGGCTCCCAGGGCGTCTCCGGCGGTACGGGGATGCTGCTCGCCAACCCGCACTTCCCCTGGCAGGGCAAGAACCGCATGTGGCAGAGCCAGCTGACCATCCCCGGCCAGGTCAACGTCTCCGGCGCCAGCCTGCTCGGCCTGCCCGCCGTGAACATCGGCCACAACGACGACGTCGCGTGGACCCACACGGTCGCCACCGTCGCGCCGTTCGGGCTCTTCGACGTCCAGGTGGACCCGTTCAACCCCACGTCCTACCTGGTCGACGGCGCCTGGGAGAAGATGACCTCCCAACGGGTCACCGTCCAGGTGCGGAACGCCGACGGCTCCCTCGGCACCGTCTCCCGGACCCTGTGGTCCACCCGGTACGGCCCCGTCACCGCCTCCGTCCAGGGCATCGCCCTCCCCTGGGTGGTGAGCGCCCACGCCGTGCGCGACGTCAACAGGGACAACCTGCGGGCCCTGAACACCTGGTTCCACCTCGACCGGGCCAAGGACGTGCGGGACGTGGTGAACACCCTGGAGACCACCCAGGGCGTGCCCTTCTTCAACACCATCGCCGCCGACCGCAAGGGCGACGCCCTCTACGCGGACATCCAGGCCACCCCCAACATCACCGACGAGCACGCCGCCTCCTGCCTCACCGAGACCGGCAAACTCCTCTTCCACCAGACGCTCCGGCTGCCGAACGTGCCCCCGATCTCGATCTTCGACGGCAAGCGCGCCGCCTGCGACTGGCCGGACGACCCGAACGCGGTCGCCCCCGGCCTGCTCGACCCGCGCAAGCAGCCGCGCCTGATCCGCTCCGACTTCGTGGGCAACGCCAACGACAGCGCCTGGCTGGCCAACCCCGAGGAACCGCTCTCCTTCCCGCGCGTCATGGGCGACACCGGCGCGCCCCGCTCGCTGCGCACCCAGGAGCTGATCCTCACCGCGCGGAACCGGATCGACGGCAACGACGGCCTGCCCGGCCGGGGCTTCACCCCGGAGAACATGCGCGCCCTGCTGTTCGCGGACAACAGCCGGGCCGCCGACCTGGCGCTGAACGCCACCGTGAAGGCATGCCAGGACACCCCCTTCGGGCTCGTCCTCGTCGACGGCAACCTCGTCAACATCAGCGAAGCCTGCCCGGTCCTCGCCGCCTGGAAGAGCCACGACTTCACCCTCGACAGCCGGGGCTCCTGGCTCTTCGAGAACTACTGGTACCGGCTGGCCGGCGGCAAGGGCGTCGAGGCCCTGCCGTGGAAGGTGCCCTTCGACCCCAAGGACCCGGTGCACACGCCGAACTCGCTGGACCCCGGCAACAACGCCGTACGCGACTCCCTCGCCCGCGCGGTCCTCGCGATGCGCCAGGCCGGCATCCCGCTGAACGCGGCCCTGTCGGACGTCCAGAAGGTCACCCGCAACGGCGAGGGGATCCCGATCCACGGCGCCGTCCACGAGCTGGGCGTGCTCAACGTCGTGACCCCCGGCCAGGTGAACGGGGTGTTCGACATCACCTTCGGGTCCAGCTTCATCCAGCAGGTCGCGTTCACGGCCGAGGGCCCGCCGCGGGCGTCCTCCGTCCTGGCCTACTCCCAGTCCGCCGACCCGACCTCGCCCCACTACGCCGACCAGACCCGGCTGTTCTCGGCCGGCCAGTGGGTGACCGAGCGCTACACCGAAGAGCAGATCGCGGCCTCACCGGCCTTGCGGACCAAGATCCTGGACTGACCAAGCTCCTGGACTGACGAAGCTCCTGGACCGACGAGGGGGAACACCATGAGAAGCACAGCGCACACGTCCGGCGCCTGGCGCCTGGCGGTGGCGACGGCGTCGACGGTCGCCGCCGTGGCCGTCGCCCTGCCGGCGGCGGACCCGGCCCAGGCCGCGACCGCCTCCGCCGCCACCGCCGTCCCGGCAGCCACTGCCTCCGGCGCCTCCGAGGGCACCGACCCGCCGCCGATGGCCGACGGCTTCGGCCTGACCCAGGTGGAGGCCCCGAACGGGAACGCCACCGAGTTCCATCTCACCGTCACCACACCCGAGGTGACGGGCAGACACCACATCAAGATCATCCTGCCGAAGAGCTACTACACCGACCCGAACCGGCGCTACCCGGTCCTCTACTTCCTGCACGGCTCACCCGACGACCCGGTCGTCCAGAACTACCCGGCGCTGCGCACCTCCGACTCGATGATCACCGTCATCCCGGACGGCGGCGCCCGCGGCTGGTACGCGAACTGGCTCAACCAGAAGACCGTGCTCGGCGCCCAGAACTGGGAGAACTTCCACCTCAAGCAGGTCATCCCGTTCATCGACGCGAACCTGCGGACCATCGCCGCCAAGAAGGCCCGCGCCATCGCGGGCGTCTCCATGGGCGGCTTCGGCGCCCTCCACTACGCCCAGGCCCGCCCCGACCTGTTCGGCCAGACGGCGTCCCTGTCCGGCGACATCGACCTGTCGGCCAGGTCCATGGACCTGCGGCTCGCCGTCGTCGCCTCGCTCATCGACGCGACCGGCGCCATCTGCGGCTCCTCGTCCGGCTCCTGCGACCCGAACGACTCCCCGTACAAGCCCGGCGTGGACAGCGACGCCGCCTTCGGCTCCCCGTACCCCATCTTCAACGCCGACTGGCGCTGGAACGAGGTGGACCCGGCCGCCCACGTGGACCGGCTCAAGGGCGTCGGCGTCTCGATCTACGTCGGCAACGGCGCCGGAGTCCCCACCGAACCCGAGTTCTGGCTCGAAGGCGCCGCCAAGCACGTCAAGGCCGCCCTCGACGCCCAAGGACTGCCCTACTACTACGTGAACTACGGCGACGGATCCGCCTGGGGCACCAACTGCAACGGCGGGCACAACGCCTGGTGCTGGGAGGCCGACCTCAGGGACCTGATCCCGCGGCTGGAACGCTCCTTCGCCTCCTGACCGGCGCCCGGCGCGGGGACGGGGACGGGGCCAGGACCGGTCCCGTCCCCGCACAGCACCAGCCGCCGCGTCCGCCGCAGCATCCCGCCCGGTGCCACCCCCAGGTCCTCGGCGAGCCGCCGGGACGCCCGGTCGAACACGGCCGCCGCGTCCCCCCGCCGCCCCTCCCGGCACAGCGCCCGCATCAGCAGCGCGGCCACCTGCTCGTTCAACGGGTGCGCGGCGAACAGCGCGGACAGCTCCGCCACCGCCTCGGCGGACCGCCCCAGCCGCCCCAGGAGCTCCGCCCGCCGCCGCGCCAGGACGATCCGGCGCTCCGTCAGCCGCAGCCGCTCCCGCTCGGCGAGCGGCCCGGGCAGCCCCGCCAGCGGCTCGCCCCGGAACAGCCCCAGCGCCCGCCCGTACAGCCGCACCGCCTCCGCCGCCCCGCCCGCCCGCTCCGCCGCCCCCGCCCGGCCGGCCAGCTCCTCCATCCGGACGGCGTCCACGTCGAACGCGCCCGCCACCAGCCGGTAGCCGTGCCGGTCGCGCGCGATCAGCGCCTCAGGATCCCCGTCGCCCCCGCCGAGCACCCGGCGCAGCCGGTACACGTACACCGGCACCACGTTCGCCGCCGGCGGCTCCGTCCCCCACACGCCCTCCAGCAGCTCCGTCCGGCTCAGAGTCCGCCCGCCGCCCAGCGCCAGCGCCGCCAGCACCGCCTGCCGCCGCAGATGCCCCGGACCCAGCGGGCGCCCGTCCCGCCGCACCTCCAGCGGCCCGAGCACCGACACCCGGATCCGCGCCGCCGGACCACCGGTCGCCGCCCCCGCTGCCCCGGCCACCGGACCACCGGCCGCCGCCCCCGCCGCCGGACCACCGACCGCCGCCTCGGCGGGACCGGAGCGCGGCCCCCGCCCCGGCAGCACCAGCCCGCGGTCGAAGGCGTGCACGATGGCCGCCGGGCGGTCCCGCAGCCCCAGCCGCGACAGGAGTCCCGCGAGCCGCTCGGCCACCACCGCCTCCGGCACGGCCAGCAGGGCGGCGATCTCGTCGTCCCGCAGACCGCAGCCCACCGCCGCCAGCAGCGCGCGCTCCCGGTCACCGAGGAAGGTCGAGGTCATCGGCATCGCTGCTCCCCGGTCCGCGGATCGGCCGCCCAGGCGGACGCCGCCGACACCGTAGGGGCGCGGGCACCGGGTCCGGCACCCGGAAGGATCCGGAGTGACCGGCGGCGCCACCGGCCGGTACGGGATCACCCGGGCGGGCGCGCGGTGCCGCCGCGCCGCCCGGCGGCGGCCGGGTTACGGTCGCCGGCATGGCGCAGGAGCGGCGGCAGGGCTGGACGAGGTGTCTGCTGGGCGGGCTGGTGTTCGTCGTCTGCATGACCGGGACGACGCTGCCGACCCCGCTCTACCCGCTGTACCAGGAGAAGTTCGGCTTCTCCGAACTCACCGTCACCGTCGTCTACGCCGTCTACGCCTTCGGGGTCATCGCCGTCCTCCTCCTCGCCGGCAACGCCTCCGACACCGTCGGCCGCCGCCCCGCGCTCTGGTCGGGACTGGCCTTCGCCGCCGCCAGCGCCGGCTGCTTCCTCGCCGCCGACTCCCTCGGCTGGCTGTACGCGGGCCGGCTGCTGTCCGGCGTGTCCGTCGGCCTGTTCACCGGCGCCGCCAGCGCGTACGTGATGGAGCTCGCCCCGCCCGGCGGCGCCTCGGGCGCCACGCTCGTCGCCACCGCCGCCAACATGGGCGGCCTCGGCTGCGGCCCGCTGCTCGCCGGGCTGCTCGCCGAGTACGCGCCCGAACCGCTGCTGCTGCCCTTCGCCGTGCACCTGGGCCTGGTCGTCCTGTCGGCGCTGCTCCTGCTCCTGCTGCCGGAGACCGTGCCGGACCGGCGCCCGCTCAGCGCCGTACGGCCGCGCCGCCCGGCGCTCCCGGCGCGGGTGCGGGCCGTGTTCGTCCCCGCCGCGGTGGCCTCCTTCGCCGGATTCGCGCTGTTCGGCGTCTTCACCTCCGTCAGCCCCGCCTTCCTCGGCCGCTACCTGCACGTCGACAACCACGCCGTCGTCGGCCTCGTCGTCGCCCTCGCCTTCTTCGCCTCGACCGGCGGACAGGTCGCCGCCGGGCGCCTCGGCACCGCCCGCTCGCTGCCGCTGGGCTGCGTGGTGCTCCTCGCGGGCCTGCTGCTCCTCGGCTGCGCGCTCGTCACCGACCTGCTGGTCTTCGTGGTGCTCGCCGCGCTCGTCGGCGGCACCGGCCAGGGCCTCGCCTTCCGCGCCGCCCTCTCCGCCGTCGCCGCCGCCTCGCCGCCCGACCAGCGGGCGGCGGTCATCTCGGCCCTGTTCGTCGTCGCGTACGCGGGCATCTCGATCCCGGTCATCGGCGTCGGCCTGCTCGCCGACCCCCTCGGCCTGGAGGGCGCCGGACTCGTCTTCATCGGCTGCATGGCCCTGCTTGTCACGGCCGCGGCCGGGTACCTCCGCCGCCGACCGGCCCCGGACGGGAGCTGAACGCCCCGGCCGGGGAAGGACCTCGGTCCCCCTCCGGCGCCCGCCATCCCCACACCGTCAGCATTCCGGCCGACAGGGCGGCGCAGTCGTCCGAGGCCAGATAGGCGATCGCCGCGTCGACGCCCGCGTCGTCGATCAGGCCGGTGGCGGTCATCGCCCCCCGGCTCCGGGACCAGGTGTCCGCCCAGAAGCGGCTCAGCGGGCTGCCGGGCAGCAGCGGCGGTACGTGGAGTTCGGCGCCGATCCGGGTCAGCCCCGCCTCCGCCAGCAGCCGGGGGTACCCGGGCACCCACGACACGTCGGTGCCGATCGTGTCGCCCAGCCCCCGCCACATCGCCCGCATCGCCCGCGCGTACGGCGTGTCGGGCGTGGCGCCGGTCGTCAGGTCCACCGCGTCGCTCAGGACCAGCACCCCGCCCGGCTCCACCAGAGCGGCCAGCGCCCCGATCAGGCGCTCGCGCGCGGCCAGGTGCATCAGGACGAACCGCGCGTGCACCAGCCGGAAGCGGCCCGGCACGGCGCCCGGCTCGGTGACGTCGGCCGCCAGCACCTCCAGGCCCGGGACCGGGTGCGCGGCGAGGAACCGGGTGTCCCGGTCCACGGCCAGCACGCCCGCCACCCCCGCCTCGGCGAGCAGCGCCCGCGCGACCGTGCCCGTACCGGCCCCCACGTCCAGGCAGCGCCACCCCGGGCCGGCCCCCAGCGCCCGCAGCCGGGCCAGGGTCACCGCGTCGTACGCGAGGGCCCCGAAGTCGATCCGCTCGCCCTCGCCGGCCGCTTCCGGCCGGAACACGGTCTCGCCGTACCGCCCTTCCGACGACGGTCCGTTCTCCATGCCGGTGGCCCCTCTCCCGTTCCGCGCTGGCGTCCGGCCGATCCTCCACCCGGCGCCCGCGCGGCCCGCCCGGACGCGCCGGACCCCGGCCGCCCGGCCCACCGCACGGCTCAGTCCGCGGCCACCTGCCGGACACCAGTCACCAGGTCGGGCCGGATCCGCACCACCTGGTCCAGCGCCCGGTCCGTCCACGGCCGGATCGCCGCCCGGTAGCGGGCCGCCTCGGCGGGATCGGTCACCAGCCGGCAGAAGCCCGTCACCACCACGCTCCAGCCGAGCCGGGCGTCCACGTCGATGTCGTCCGTCTCGTACGCGACGACCACCCCCCGGCCGTCGTCGGCGGCGCCCGAGAGGGCCAGCACCGCCAGCTCCGTGTCGTCATGGGTGCGGACGATGATGTCGCCGCCGTGCACGAGGTGGTTGACCGGCCGCACGGTGGGCAGCGCCCGCCGGGTGAACACGATCCGGCCCAACGGCACCGAGCCGAGCAGCCGCAGCGCCTCGGCGGCGTCCAGCCGCAGGGTGCGCCGGGCGCCGCCGGGGGAGTGCGGGACCGGGACGGGGGCGAGAGCGGCGTCGTCGTTCACGGTGCCTTCCAGAGCCAGAGGAGGAGGGGACTTCTCCGCAGTACATGCCCCAGGAAGCGGCGGGGGAAGGGCCGTTCGGCCCCGCTCGCCCCTGCCGACCGGCCGGTGGACGCCTCCGGGACGCACCGGCGGGCGGCGGCCCGGGGGACGGCCGGGCCGCGTCCCGGGCCGGTGCGTCCGGGGCGCGAGCCGAGTCGACCACGCGCGGCGGGGGCCCGCCCAGGGCCTTTCGGCCCCCGGGGACCAGGGCCCTTCGGCCCTGCCGCCCCGGTGCCATACTGACGCCGCCTCAGCTCCCGCCCCTGCCCCAGGAGACCGCCCGTGAACGCCGCCCCGCCCATCCGGGTCTTCCTCCTCGACGACCACGAGGTCGTCCGGCGCGGGGTCCGGGACCTGCTGGAGACCGAACCCGACATCGAGGTGGTCGGCGAGGCGGCGACCGCCCGCGAGGTGCTCGCCCGGGTGCCCGCCGCCCGGCCCGACGTCGCCGTCCTCGACGTACGCCTCGGCGGCGCCGGGGACCACGAGGGCGTGGAGGTCTGCCGGGAGTTGCGGGCCGCCATGCCGGAGCTCGCGTGCCTGATGCTCACGTCCTTCGACGACGACGAGGCCCTGTTCGACGCCATCATGGCGGGCGCCGCCGGGTACGTCCTCAAGCAGATCGGCGGCTCCGACCTGGTGCGCGCCGTCCGCACCGTCGCCACCGGCAGGTCGCTGCTCGACCCCCGGATGACCAGCCGGGTGATGGCCCGCATCCGCGGCTCCGAGCCCGCGCCGGAACCCGCGCCCGGGCCGGACGCCGACGCCACCGCCGACCTCGGACGGCTCTCGCCGCGCGAACGGGAGATCCTCGACCTGATCGGCCTGGGCCTGACCAACCGGCAGATAGCGGAACGCCTCTTCCTCGCCGAGAAGACCGTCAAGAACCGGGTCTCCGCCATCCTCGGCAAGCTCGGCGTCGGCCGCCGCATCCAGGCGGCCATGCTCGCCGAACGCCTGCGCACCCCATAGCGCGCAGCCCGCGCGGCCCGGAGACCCGGCGCGTCAGTCCTCCTGGTGCGGCAGCGGCACCGTCCACACCAGGCGGGTGCCGACACCCGGGTCCCGGAGCTCCAGCGTCCCGCCGTACTGCGCCGCGCGGGAGCGCAGGTTGAGCAGCCCGCCGGTCGGCCGGGCCGCCCCCGGGCCGATGCCGTCGTCGGTGACCGTGAGCACCAGCCGGTCGGCCGTCTCCGGCACGGACAGCACGACGTCGGCGCGGCTCGCGCGGGCGTGCCGCGCGCTGTTGCTGAGCGACTCGGCCGTCACGGCCAGCACGTGCTCGGCCAGCTCGTCCGGGACGGCGGAGTCGACCGGTCCGAGGATCCGCAGCGACGGCGGGAAGCCCAGCGACTGCGCCGCCAGCCGCGCGGTCTCCGCCATGCGGCGGCGCAGCGCGGGCCCGCCCCGGTCCTCGTCCGCCGTGCGCAACTGGAGGATCGTGGAACGGATGATCTGGATCGTGGCGTCGAGGTCGTCCACCGCCCGCGCCACCCGGTCCGCCGCGCCCCGGTCGTCGATGAGCCGGGTCGCGCTCTGCAGGGTCATGCCGGTGGCGAACAGCCGCTGGATGGCCAGGTCGTGCAGATCGCGGGCGATCCGGTCGCGGTCGTGGAGCACGGCCAGCTCCTCGGACTCGGCCCGGCGGCGGGCCAGCTCCAGCGCGATCGCCGCCTGGTCGGCGAAGCCGCTCAGCAGCTCGACCTCGGCGGCGTCGAACTCGGCCCGCCCCACCCGACGCGCCAGCCGCAGCGCCCCGCACACGGCGTCGTCCACGGGCAGCGGCACGGCGACGACGGGACCGTACGCGCCGTCACCAGGCGCGCCTTCCGCGTGGGCGCCGTCACCAGGCGCGCTGCCCCCGTGCGCCCCCGTGTCGGCCCCCGCACCGGCGTCCGCGCGCAGCGCCCCGGCCCGGGAATCGGCGCGTACGTCCGCGGTGACGGCGGGGCGCCGGGTGCGGGCGGCGAGGCCCGCGAGCGAGCCGTCCGCCGGGAGGCGGGCGCCGAGCACCGCGTCGGCCGCGTCCCCGTCGGCCACGTGCACGGCCAGCTCGCCGGAGCGGCCCGCCGGCAGGAGGACGGCGGCCAGGTCGGCGTCCGCGACCTCCCGGGCCCGGCGGGCGATCAGCCGCAGCACCCGGTCCGGACCGGTCCCGGCGAGCAGCGCCCGGGTGATCTCCGCGAGCGCCTCAAGCCGGTGCTCCCGCCGCCTGCTGTCGTGGTACAGGCGCGCGTTGTCGATGGCGACACCAGCTGCCGTCGACAGGGTCGTCAGGACCGCCTCGTCGTCGGCGTCGAAGCCGCCGGGGCCGCGCTTCTCCGTCAGGTAGATGTTGCCGAACACCTCGTCCCTGACCCGGATCGGCGCCCCCAGGAACGTACGCATCGGCGGGTGGTGCGCCGGGAAGCCGAAGCTGCTGGGGTGGCGGGCGAGGTCGTCGAGGCGCAACGGGACCGGGTTGCGGATGAGTTCGCCGAGGATGCCGTGCCCGCAGGGCGCCGGGCCGATCCGGGCGGCCAGCTCGCCGGCCATGCCCACGGGCAGGAACTGCGAGAGCCGCTCGCCCTCGCCGATCACGCCGAGCGCCCCGTACTCGGCGTCGGTCAGGGCGACGGCCGCCTCCACGATGCCGTGCAGCACCTGCGGGAGTTCGAGGTCGCGGCCGAGGTCCATGACCGCGGCGAGCAGCGCGTGCATCCGCTCGGGGACGAGCCGGGGCATCGGCGTGCCCGGGGACGGTGCTGTGTCGGACATGCCTGCCTGTTCCGCGGGTGCTCGTCGTGCCTCTTCCTGCGGCAGGTTACGGCACGGGGGAGGGCCGCCCGCAGGGGCCGTCCGGCCCTCCCGCCGCGCCCCGGCGGGGACCGATCGGCCCTGTCGGGCGCGCGGCGGCGGCGGGCAGCATGGGCGGCGGCCGGGAGGCGGCCCCGTCATCCCCCGTGTGGAGCCTCCCGGCCGCCAGACGCCCCCGGCCCCGCCGCGCCAGGGCCGAACGGCCCCGTTCCGGGCGGGACTTCCGGCCCCCGGCGGGGCCGGACGGCGGTGGGGGCGCGGTGCCAGACTGACGTGCCTTCAGAAGTCAGCAGGGGAGAGACCGGCACGTGAGCGCCAGCACGAGCGACAGCTACGACGAGTACCACGCCCTCCTCGCCCGGCAGGAGGCGATGCGGCTGCGCCGCCGGATGCTCGCCCCTGCCTCCGGCCCGCACGGCGGCCCCGGCGCCCCGTACGACGGCGCCGCCGACCGGGAGACGATCCTGCGGACGCTGCCGCTGGTCACCCCGTTCGACCGGCTCATCGACCACCTCTACCGGGCCATGTTCGCCGGACACCCCTACCTGCGCGGCCTGTTCCCCGCCTCCATGGCCTTCCAGCGGGCCCACCTGGAACGGGCCTTCCGCTTCCTCGTCGAGCACCTCGACCGGCCCGCCGAACTCGCCGCCTTCTGCGCCCGGCTCGGTCGCGACCACCGCAAACTCGGCGTACGGCCCGTGCACTTCCAGGTGTTCGAGGCGGCGCTGACCGAGGCCCTGCGCCGCAGCGCGGGGGAGCGCTGGACGCGGGAGCCGGAGGAGGCGTGGCTGCGGATGGTGCGCTTCGCCGTCTCCGCCATGCTCGACGGCGCGAACGCGGCGCTGACCGAACCCGCCTTCTGGAACGCCACCGTCACCCGCCACGAGGTCCAGGGGCCCGGCATCGGCGTCCTCCGGGTCCGCCCCGCCGAGCCCTACCCGTACCGGGCCGGGCAGTTCGCCACGGTCGAGTCGCCGCTGCTGCCGCACGCCTGGCGCCCGTACGCCGTCGCCTGCGCGCCCCGCGCCGACGGCGAGCTGGAGTTCCACGTCCGCCGCACCGGCCCCGGCGGGGTGAGCGACGCGCTGGTGACCCGCACCCGCGTCGGCGACCCGCTGCGCCTGGGCCCCGCGCAGGGCGGCCCGCCCCCGGCCGGGGCCGCGCCGGGACGGGAGGTCCTGATCGTGGCGGCCGGGACTGGCTGGGCCGCCGCCAAGGCGCTCCTCGACGACCTGGCGCTGAGCAGGCCCCCGTACCCGAGGACCCGGCTCCTCCTCGGCGCCGCCGGACCGGCCGACCTGTACGACACCGACGCCGTCACCGAGCGGGAACGGCGGCACGGCTGGCTGCGCGTGGTCCCCGTGCTCGGCGCGGGCGGGCCGGACGGCTCGGCACTGGCCGACGCGGTCCTGCGGCACGGCGACTGGTCGCGGCACCTGGTGTGGGTGTGCGGCCCCCGGGAGGCGGTCACGACCGTCGCGGGACGGCTGGCGGAGGCGGCGGGCGTCCCCGCCGACCGGCTCCACACCGTCGAGACCGGCTGACGTCGCGGCGCCGGACCGGCTTACATCTGGCGCCAGAGCGGCTGACGCCACGGGGTCGGACCGGCCGGCATCCGGCGCCGGAGCGGCTGACGCTGCGGGGCCAGACCGGTCGGCATCCGGCGCCCGACCTGCCGGCACCCGCCGCTACGCCCCGAGGACCGTCAGCTCAAGCTCCGGGTCGAAGCCCGAGTCCCCGGCCACCCGGCGGGCGAACTCGCGGACCCCCGCGAGCTGGCGCTCCCCGAAGGAGAAGTCCAGCGCCTCCGTGTAGTAGCGGCGCAGCGTCGCCTCGTCGAACGCCTCCCACCGCGCCGCCTGCTCGCAGATCTTGTCGATCTCGGCCAGCGACAGGTCCCGGGAGTCCAGGAAGGCCCGGTGCACCTCGCGGACGATCGCGGGGTGGCGGGCCAGGTAGTCCTTGCGCACCGCCCAGGCCGCGAACACGAACGGCAGGCCCGTCCACTCCTTCCACATCGCGCCCAGGTCGTACACCAGCAGGCCGAGCTCCCGGGCCTGGTGCAGCCAGGCGCGCAGCGCCGCGTCGCCGATGACGACGGCCGCGTGCGCGTCCCGCATCATCACCGGCAGGTCCGGCGGGCAGGTCACGTACTCGGGCCGGACCCCCTCCCGCTCCTCCAGCAGCAGCCGGGCCAGCCGCACCGACGAGCGGGAGGTGGCGGCGAGGGCGACCCGGCGCCCGTCCAGCTCCGGCAGCGGGACCTTGCTGACGATCAGGCAGGACGTCACCGCCCCGTCGCTGCCGACCGCGATGTCGGGGAGCAGCACCAGCTCGTCGGCGTGCCGGAGGTACTCCATGCAGGCGATCGGGCCGATGTCGAGGGCCCCCTCGACGAGCAGCGCGCTCAGCCGGTCCGGGGTGTCCTTGGTCAGCTCCAGGTCGAGCAGGGTGCCGGTGCGGGCCAGGCCCCAGTAGAGCGGCAGGCAGTTCAGGAACTGGATGTGCCCGACCCGGGGACGCGCGTCCGGCGCCTCGGGAGGGCGGGGGAGGGGGAATTGTCCACGCCGGAAGGCTAACGCGCGCCTCCCGTCAAGCGGTTCGGCGGCGATTGCCCCCTTCCGGTGAACGCGGCGGACGACTCCGTGCGCCGGGGCGCTCCGCCCTGATCATGAAAAGGCCCCCACCGACCCCCACCGATACCCACCGACGAGAGAAGGACTTGCAGCGATGAGCACGTACGACGACGAGAACCAGCCGAACCCGGTCACCGACGCGCAACTCGCGCGGATCGAGAGCGCGGGCCTCTGGGCCTCCGCGACCTCCGTCTCGCCCGAGGCCACGGCGCTCGGCGAGGCACTGCTCGCCACCCTGACCGGCTCCGCCGAGCGGGTGCTGCTGCCCGCCGCGTTACAGGAGCTCGTCGACGCCCTGCGGCCTAAGGCCGTCATCGGCTTCCCCCGGATCACCGCCGACGACGGGGTCAGGCTCTCCGCGTTCAGCGTCAAGCTCAAGGGCGACGAGCCACGTCCGGTCGTCATCGTGCCCGCCGGGTGGACGCCGCTCGGCTGGGCGATGTTCCCGACCCTGTATCTGAAGCTGGCGCTGCGCGGCTACCACGTCCTCGCGTACTCGCCGCGCGGCATCGGCCAGACCTTCGAGGTCTCCGAGGGCAACTTCGTCGACGCCCCGTTCACCTCGGGCGGCACCGTGGACGTCGCCGGGCCGCTCGACTGGGCCGACGGCTCCACGGTCATCGACTACGCGCAGCAGCACTTCGGGCCGAGCCGGGTCGCCTTCCTCGGCGAGTCCTACGGCTCCGGCATCAGCCAGCTCGTCGCCGCCCACGACCCCGCCGGGCGGGTCGACGCCGTGGTCGCGCTGAGCACCTGGGGCGACCTCGCGGAGGCGCTCCTCGGCAACGGCACCAGGCACCTGGCCGCCGTCGACGCGCTGGTGGCGTTCACGGGTGGGCCGGAGACGCACAAGTTCTCCCCGGAGGCCCAGCAGCTGCTCAAGGACTTCCGTGCCGGGGAGTCCCTGGAAGAGGTGCTGGAGTGGGCGCGGGAGCGCTCGCCGGCCGCCTACGCCGACCAGACCAACGCCCGAGGCATCCCCACGTTCTTCTCCAACACCTGGCACGAGACGCTGTTCCCGGTCAACGGCCTGCTCGACACCTTCGAGCGGCTGACCGTGCCCAAGCACCTCAACCTGTGGATCGGCGACCACGCCGCGCCCGAGGGCGCCGGGCTCACCCTGCCCGGCCCGAACGTCCCCCTCGACGAGGCCCTCGCCTGGCTCGACCACCACGTCCTCGGCGCCGCCGACGAGGTGCCCTCCTGGGAGCCGGTCACCAGCCAGGTGATGTTCGCGCCCGAGGTTCGCGAGTCCCGCGCGAGCTGGGCCGACGTGACCGAGCGCGTGGAGCGGCTGTACCTCGACGGGGCCGTCGGCAAGGACGGCACGCTCGGCGCCGAGCGCCCGGCCGCCGCGTGGCGGACCACGTTCACCGCGGGCGAGCTCACCGAGGCCAAGGCCGTGGACGAGCTGATGACGACGGGCCAGCAGGAGTGGCGGGGCAACCCGTGGTCCTACGAGACCGGGAAGTTCGACCGCGGCCACCTCGCCGTCTGGACCTCGCCCGCCGGGGCGCGGCGGGTGCGCGGCGTGCCGGTCGTGCGGGTGAGGCTCACCGCGCCGGCGGCGAAGGGCACGCTCGTGGCGTACCTCTTCGACGTCGCGCCCGACGGCACCGCGCGCATCATCACCCACGAGCCGTACAGCTTCGACCACGTCGAGGCCGGCAAGGCGACGGAGCTGTCCTGGCGGCTGCAGGGCGCCGCGTACGACGTGGCGGAGGACCACCGGGTCATGCTGGTGATCAACGCGAAGGACGCGCTCTACTCCGACGACAACGAGGCGCTCGCCACGCTGGAGCTCGGCGGATCGGCGGGCGCCGAGGCGTATCTGGACCTGCCGCTCGGCTGACCGGCGGCGCGCGTCACCGCTGGAGGAGGACCCGGAAGGCGTCCGGGTCCGCCGGGTCCCGGTCCACCACCTGGACCGGGGCCCAGGCCCACTGCCACACCCCGATGCCCGGCACCCGCTCGAAGCGGACCGGGCCCCGGCTGCCCTCGACCGCCACGTGGGGCCACGCGGCGGCGACGGCGGCGCGGTCGGTGCCTTGGGCGCGGAAGAGCTCGGCCAGGACGGTGACGGTGTCCCAGCCCTCGTACGCCACGAACGACGGCGCCTCGCCCAGCACGGCGGCCAGCTCCCGGCCGACCCGCGCGCCCAGGGGCCCCGGGCGCGCGGGCAGATAGCGCAGGAACGGGATTCCGGCGCCGTCCGCGCCGAGCGCCGCCGCCCATCCGGCGAACTCCGGCTGCCCGGCCGGGGCGCCGATCAGCAGCTCCGCGAGCCGGGGGTCGCTCCGCACGGCCCGCACCAGCGGGACCGCAGGATCCGGCTGGCCGGTCAGCAGGAGCAGCGCCGTCGCCCCGTGCGCGACCAGCGCGTCGCACAGGGCGCTGGGGCCGAGGGCGTTCGCGTCGAGCTCGACGAGGGAGCCGCCGCGCGCGGCGAGCCGCTCGCGCAGGATCCCGGTCCCGGCGGCCCAGTACACGCTCGGCTGGATCGCCACCGCGACCCGGCTGCGGCCCTCGGCGAGCAGGAAGTCCGCGTACGTCCGCCAGCCGTGCGACTGGGCCGGGGGCAGCCGCGCGACCCACCCGGCGGGCTCCTCGGTGAGCGTGTCGAGCACGGCCGACGAGCAGAGGAACGGCACGCCGACGGCCTCGGCGCGGGCGGCGGCGGCCCGCGCGACGACGCTGTGGTATTCGCCCGCCACCGCCGCCACGCCCAGTGCGGCGAGCTCCGTCACGGCCGCCGCGGCCCGCTCGGGATCGGCCGCCGTGTCGCGGACCAGTAGCTCCAGCGGCCGGCCCGCGATCCCGCCGGAGGCGTTCACCTCGCGCACGGCGAACTCGAGACCTGCCAGCAGGTGCCGGCCCGCCTCGGTCCAGCCGGGCGGGGTCAGCGGGGCCAGGGCGCCGACGCGGATCGGCGTCGGCGGCGTCGTGGCGGTCATCGGCGGTCGTCTCCCCCGGGGGCGGGCGGTTCGCGGACCGGGCGGCGCGCGATCGGACGATCATCACAGAGGCCCCGGGGCAGCTCGCGAGGGGGTGGCCCGGGAAGGGCACGGGAAGGGCCCGGGAACGGTCAGGATCCGAGAAGCGCCGGGCGCCCCGCCGCTCCTAGCGTGGAGGACATGGCAACCACCACATCCCACGCGTCCACCGCCGCCCTCTCCACCGTCACCCTGGAGGTGACCGACCCGGCCGCCGCCGGGACCTTCCTCGCCGCCCTCGGCCTGGACACCCGGATCGCCCTGCGGGCCTCCGACGCGCCGACCCAGGGCTTCCGCGGCTGGGCCCTGGCGCTGACCGTCCCCGGGCCCGCCACCGTCGACGCCTTCGTCGCCGACGCCGTGGCCGCGGGCGCCACCGTCGTGAAGCCCGCCGCCAGATCCCTCTGGGGCTACGGGGCAGTCGTCCAGGCCCCCGACGGCACGCTCTGGAAGATCGCCACCGGAACGAAGAAGGACACCGGCCCGGCCACCCGCGCCATCGACGGGATCGTCCTGCTGCTCGGCGTCGGGAGCGTGAAGGCGACCCGAGAGTTCTACGTCTCCCAGGGCCTCACCGTGGCCCGCAGCTTCGGCGGCAAGTACACCGAGTTCACGGGCACGCCCGGCGCCGTCACCCTGGCCCTCTACAAGCACCGAGCCCTCGCCAAGGAACTCGGCGTCCCCGCCGAGGGCACCGGCTCCCACCGCCTCACCCTCACCGGCACCGGCACCGCCTTCACCGACCCGGACGGCTTCGCCTGGGAGGCGTAGGCGCCGGGGGCGGGTCCGGCCCGGCGGTCACGGGGCCGCGCCTGATCCGGCTCGCCTCCCGCAGCGCACCGGCGCGCGGCCTGGCGGGAGCGGTCCTGCGGCGCGCGGCCGGACACCACGGCTGCGACGACCTGCTGGCGCGCTGCGCCGGCCCGGTCGCGGAGTTCCGCGCCGTGCTGGACCGGCACCTGCGGGCGCGGCCGGACGACTACCTCCCCGTCTTCCTCGACGCGCTCGCGGCCAGGGGCGCGTACCACTGGAGCGCGGTCTTCGGGGACTTCACGGACGACTTCTACGTGCTGGACTGCCCGGGCTGCGCCGTGGAGGTCACGGTCGCCATCGGCGGGTACGGCCGGTACGCGGCCGTCCGGGACTGGGACCTGGGCGACTGCGACCGCCGCGACCTCCGGCCGGCGTCCCCCGAGACGCTGTCCGGCACGGGCCGCTGGATGTATGAGACCGCCGTCCGCGACGGCCGCGAGACGCTCGCCGACGGGATCCGCCACCTCTTCGGCCGGGCGGAGTGCCCGCGCTGCGCCGGGGTGTTCTGCGTCGCGGACGAGTACGCGGCCGCGAACCGCCCGGTCCTCGACCGGTGGTAGGCCGGTGACAGGCCCGAGCGACGTGTCGCCGGGGCGCGCTCACGTGCCGTCGCCGCCGCCCACCCCCGGCGCGCCCCACAGCGGGAACCAGCGTTCCAGGTCCGGTTCCATCGGGAGGTCGCCCGTCAGGAGGGCCCTGATCTGGAGTTCCAGGGGGTTGTCGCGGCGCTGGGTGCCGTCCGTGCGGGGGGCGAAGGGGTAGAAGGTGCCGCGTTTGTAGAGGTAGACGAGGGCCAGGTCGTGGGCGGCCGGTGGGGCGTGGAAGGCCGTCAGCGAGCACAGGAGGTGGGGGCCGAAGCCCGCCTCCTGGAGCAGGGTGTTCACCGTGTGCAGGTCGTTCACCAGCGACACCAGGTCGTCGGCGGCCCGCCGGGCGCGCAGCCAGGTGTAGCCGTACGCGTCGTGGGAGAACGTGACGGGCGAGGTGCCCGACACCGGGTCCGCGTCCAGGAGTTCGCGGACCTCCTCCTTCAGGCGGGCGAACGCGCCGCCCTCCACGCCCGAGAAGCACACCGAGCCCTCGCCGGTCGGCACGTAGCCGGTGCCCGCCTGGAGGGTCAGCGCGGCGGACGGGAGGGCGAAAAGGCGGTCCAGGTCCGGCCGTACCGGCTTGTCGCGGCCGAGGATGCTGTCGAGGATTCCCACGGGGGCCGCCCCTCAGACCTGGCCCAGCCGCTCCGAGATCCGGGCGAGCTGGTCGAGGCGCTGCTCCAGGGTCGGGTGGGTCGCCAGCAGGCGGCCCAGGCTCTCCTTGGAGGAGAAGGCGGGCGCGAACCAGAACGCGTTGTACGGCTCCGCCTTGCGCAGGTCCTGGGTCGGGATCCGGGCCATCTCCCCGGACACCTTCGTCAGCGCCGACGCCAGCGCCGACGGGCGGCCGGTGAGCAGCGCGGCGGCCCGGTCGGCCGCCAGCTCGCGGTAGCGGGAGAGCACCCGGGTGAGCAGGAAGCTGAGCACGTACACGGCGCCGCTGACGACCGGCACCAGGATCATCGCGGCGGCCGCGTTGGCGTCCCTGCTGCGGCCCAGCCCGCTGTACAGCGCCACCCGCGTCATCATCCCGGCCAGCACCCCGAGGAAGGAGGCGATCGTCATCACCGCCACGTCCCGGTGCGCCACGTGCGACATCTCGTGGGCCAGCACCCCCTCCAGCTCCTCCGGCTCCAGGCGGCGCAGCAGCCCGGTGGTGACGCACACCAGCGCGGTCCGCTCGCCCCGCCCGGTGGCGAACGCGTTGGGCACGTCGCTGTCGGCGATCGCCACCCTCGGCTTCGGCATGTCGGCCAGCGCGCAGATCCGGTCGACCGTGCCGTGCAGCTCGGGCGCCTGCTCGCGGGTCACCTCGCGCGCGCCCATCCCCAGGGCGGCGATCCGGTCGCTGAACCAGAACTGGGCGACGAACAGACCGCCCGCGATCAGCAGGACGACCGGCCAGGAGCCGCGCAGCAGCACCAGCAGGACGCCGACGAAGACCACGTACAGCAGCCCGATCAGGAACATGGTCGTCGCCATACGGGTCGAGAGCCCCCGGTCGGCGGCGTACCGCGACCGGCTCCGGGTACGGGGCATCCGGACACCTTCTTCCGGGCCTGCGGGCGCGCCACGCACGCGCCCCCACAGCCAGTGTGCCGCAGCCGGACGCCGTACGGAGGCCGCCCCGGAGCGTCCGTCGGGCTCCCGCCGCTTCCTCCGCCGTGCCGCCGGGTCCGGCGCACCGATCGTGGGCATAGTAAGGGCGTGATCACCAAAAGTGACGAGGCGGCCGAGGTCATCGTGGTGGGCGCCGGACCGGCGGGTTCCGCCGCCGCCGTCCACCTGGCGCGCGCCGGGATCGACGTACTCCTCCTGGAGAAGAGCGGCTTCCCACGCGAGAAGGTCTGCGGCGACGGACTGACCCCGCGCAGCGTCCTCCAGCTCGTCCGGCTCGGCATCGACATCGACGCCCCCGGCTGGATGCGCAACAAGGGGATGCGCTGGGTCTGCGGCGGCCACCAGGTGGAGATCGACTGGCCCCGGCTCGGCACCGTCCCCGACTTCGGCCTCACCCGCAGCAGGCACGACTTCGACGACCTGCTCGCCGGCCACGCCAGCGCCACCGGGGCGCGGCTGCGCACCCACGTGAAGGTGACCGGCCCGCTCACCGACCGCGCCGGACGCGTCGTCGGCGTCTCCGCCGTCCGCGGCCCCGACGCGGAGCCGGTCTCCTACCGCGCCCCGCTGGTCCTCGCCGCCGACGGCGCCTCGGCGCGCACCGCGCTCGGCCTCGGACTCGTACGGGACGAGAAGCGGCCCGTGGCGGCGGCGGCCCGGCGCTACTACCGCAGCGAGGCCCGCACCCACGACCCGTACCTGGAGCTGTGGGCCGACCTGCGCTGCCCCCGCACCGGCGGCGATCTGCCGGGCTACGGCTGGGTGTTCCCGCTCGGCGACGGGCGGGTCAACGTGGGCCTCGGCGCCCTGCCGCAGCAGCGCCGCCGGCGGCCCGTGGAACTGCGGGCGGTGCTGGAGCACTGGCTGCCCCGGCTGCCCGAGGAGTGGGGGCTGCGCGAGGAGAACGCCGACTCGCCGCTGCGCAGCGCGCCCCTGCCGATGGGGCTGAACCGGCGCCCCCAGTACCGCGGGGGCCTGCTGCTGGTCGGCGACAGCGCCGGGATGGTCAGCCCGTGGAGCGGCGAGGGCATCGCCCAGGCCATGGAGGCGGCCGAGGTCGCCGCCGAGACGATCGCCCTCGCGCTGGCCCGGCCCGCCGGACCGCGCCGGGAGCACGCGCTGCACCAGTACCCGGTGGAGATCCAACGCCGCTGGGCGCGCTACTTCCGGCTCGGGAACGCGGCCGGGGACCTGCTCTTCTCCCGCTTCGGCTACCGGCCCGTCCTGCACCCCCGCGTGATGGCCTCGCCCAGGCTCCTCGGCGTCCTCGCCCGGCTGCTCACCCACGTCGGCGACGAGCCCGCCCAGGACGGCGTGGACCGGCTCCTCCACGGGCTGCTGCGTCTCGTGCCCGTGGCCCGCCGGTAGCGGACAGCGGATAGCGGGTAGCGATAGCGATAGCGATAGCCAATAAGGGATTGCCGATTGCCGATTGCCGATAGCCGATCGCGGATCAGCGGCGGGCGCGGCGGCGGTAGGCCATGAACATCCCCATGACGATCCCGACGACGAGCGTCACCGTCAGGACGATCCACAGGGGCAGCGTGACCTCGGGGATCCAGAGGCGGATCGTGACCGAGCCGGTGTTCGCGGCGATGAACCACACGGCCAGCACCGCGAGCACCAGCAGGCCGAGGGTGCGGATCCGGACGTCCCGTCCCTTGACCGTGAGGGTCGGCGGGGCGTGCGGTTTCTCGGTTTGCGGGGCCATGCGTCCAGTATGCGGAGATACGCCCGAATGGGCGACCTCGGTCCCGGCGCGCCGACCCCGCCGGCCGCCCGGGTCGCCGGGCGGCCCCGCGTCGAGTCCAATGGCGGGGACCGGTCGGGGCGGAAAGGGCGGACAGGGAGGCGCGATGTCGTTGGCGGCCCGGATGCGCGGGCTCCGGAGCGCGGCCGAACGCCGCTTCCCGGTGCTCACGGAACTGACGGGCCGACTGGTCGGCGGCAACCTCCTCGACGCCGCCACCCGGCTCGCCGCCCAGGCGTTCCTCGCCGCCGTGCCCCTGCTGTTCGCCCTGGCCGCCTTCGCCCCGACCGGCGTGCGCGACCAGCTCCAGGACTCGCTGCGCGCCATGTTCGGCCTGTCGGGCGGCTCCGACACCCAACTGAGGCAGGTCCTCGACAGCTCGGCGTCCGACGGCCTGCGCGAGACCACCGGCTTCGTCGGCGCCTTCGTCGCCCTGGTCTCGGCCACCAGTTTCAGCCGCGCCATGGCCCGGGTCTGCGAGCGGGCCTGGGGGCTGCCCAAGGCCAAGACCCGGATCGCCGCCTGGCGGTGGACCGTCTGGCTCCTCGCGCTCTGCCTCGTCGTGCTGTTCCAGGCCCCGATCCGCGACGGCTTCGGCGCGGGGGCGTGGCTGGGCACCCCCGTCTACTTCGTCGTCGGGGTGGGCGTCTGGCTGTGGACGCAGCACCTGCTGCTCGCCAACCGGGTGGCCTGGCTGCCGCTGCTCCCCGGCTCGCTGCTCGCCGCCGCCGCGACGACCGCCCTCGCCCTCACCGCCCGCGTCTACATGCCGGGCGCGCTGAACCGGGCCCTCGCCGAATACGGCTCCCTGGGCCTGGTCCTGACGATGCTCTCGTGGCTCATCGGGGTGTGCGCCGCCCTCACCTTCGCCGTCACCATCGGCGCCGTACTGGCCCAGGAACCCCCGCTCGACCGCTACCTCAAGACCGTCCGGAACCGGCCGCCGGAGGACTGACGGGGGCAGATTTTGCCCGCCCGTGGTTGCCGCTCCCACGGCTCCGGCGGACTCTTGGTCACCGTGCCCTCGGGCACCGGTTCTGCTGGTCACGGGGGGTGTACGGGGCCCTCCGCCCTGAGCGGGGAATGTTCATGCACCTCGAATTCCGGCACCTCCGTGTCCTGCTCACCGTCGCCGAGGCCGGCAGCATCCGCAAGGCCGCGGCCCGGCTGCAGCTGTCCCAGCCGGCCACCAGCGCGCAGCTGAGACGCATCGAACACGAGCTGGGCGGCCCGCTCTTCGTCCGCAGCGCCGAGGGCGTCCGGCCGAACGCGAACGGGCAGTACGTGCTGCGCTGCGCCCGCGACCTCGTGGGCGGCTTCGACCGGCTCCGCGCGCACGCCCGCTCCGCCGCCGAGACGCAGGGCGGGACCGCCGCGCCGCTGCGGGCCGGCGGCACCGCCGGGCCCCTGGTCTCCCTCCTCGTCCCCGCCCTCTTCGAGCTCGTGCCGGAGCGTCGGCTCGGCATCGACGCCGGCCGCTCCGTGCACACCCTGGTCAAGTCGCTGGCCCGGGGGAGGTGCGACATCGCCGTCTTCGGGGAGTTCCCGGGCTTCCCGCCGCCCGTCGCCGAACCCGTCGCCACCCGCACCCTGCTGCGCGAGCCCGTCTTCGTGCTGCTCGCCGAGGACCATCCGCTGGCCCGCCGGGACACCGTCTCCCTCGCCGACCTCCGGGACGAGGAGTGGGTGATGCCGGAGGCGGACGAGAGCGGGGTGCACGCCTACCTCCATCTCACCTGCCAGGCCGCCGGGTTCACCCCGCGCATCGCCCATGTGACCTCGGACCTCTCGGTGGCCCGGATCCTGGTGGCCGGGCGGCGCGCCGTCTGCGGGGTGTGGCCCACCGCCGACGTTCCCGGCGAGGGCACCGTGCTGCGGCCCCTGGCCGACGTGCCGTTCCACCGGCGGCTCCGGCTCGCCTGGCGCCCGGACGCGGTCTCCGGCGAGCTGGCGGAGGCGGTCGGCGAGCGGCTGCTGAGCGCCTATCTGGCGCTGGTCCGGCGGCGCCCCGCCTATCTGGCCTGGTGGGAGGCGGGCGGCGCGGAGTTCGCGCTCGGCGCGGACGGCTGAGCGGCCGGGGGCCCCACCCGGGCGCCGGGCCACGGCGCCGCCCCTATAACTCCCCGGCTATATCCCAACTGGGATCACGTCAGGGACATGTCATCAGGTGAACACTTCGCGTCGACGTCCCGTCACCCGACGTCGTCACGTCCCAGGACGTCGTCCCCCCACGACGAGCGAAGGAACACCGCGTCATGCAGCGTCCCCTGCTTGCCCTTTCCACGATGGTCGCCGCCGGAGCCCTCGCCACCGGCGTCCTCGCCGCACCGGCCTGGTCGCAGCCCCACACCGCGCCCCACGGCATATCCGCCCGCGCCGACGCGATAGCCCGCGCCCAGGCCAACGTGACCCGGCACGCCGACACCTTCGGCTTCGGCGCCGGGCAGGCCCTCCAGGTCAAGGACGTCGTCCTCGACGCCGACGGCACCCAGCACGTGCGCTTCGAGCGCACCTACCGCGGCCTCCCGGTCGTCGGCGGCGACTTCGTCGTCCACCAGAAGGCCGACGGCTCCCTCAAGGGCTCCAGCAACGCCCGCGCCCGCCGCGTGGCGCTCGCCACCGTCACCCCCGCCGTCGGCGCCCAGGGCACCGCGGCCGGCGCCCTCCAGCGCGCGCGGGGCCTGGTCCGCGCCGCCCGCTCCACCCCCGAGCTGATCGTCTGGGCCGCCGACGGCACCCCGCGGCTCGCCTGGCGCACCACCGTCCAGGGCCTCGGCGACAAGGGCCAGCCGCACGGCGAGGTCTTCGTCACCGACGCCTCCAGCGGCGCCGCGATCGAGAACTACGACACCGAGCGCGAGGCCACCGGAACCGGCCACTCCGAGTACACCGGCGACGTCCCCATCGACACCACCCAGCAGGCCGACGGCAGTTACGCGCTCATCGACCCGGTCCGCAAGCACGTCACCCGGGACGCCCGCAACGTCAACGCCTCGTCCCTGAACAGCTCCTCGGGCACCCTCTTCACCGACGCCGACAACGTCTGGGGCGACGGCCGGAAGTTCTCCGCGGACCGCTCCACCGCCGCCGTCGACGCGCACGTCAACACCGCCAAGACCTTCGACTACTACAAGGCCACCTTCGGCCGCAACGGCATCAAGAACGACGGCCGCGGCGCCACCGTCTTCGTCCACGTCGGCACCAAATGGGACAACGCCCAGTGGTCCGACGCCTGCTTCTGCATGATGACCGGCGACGGCGACGGCACCACCGACCCCGAGCAGGTCGACCTCGACACCATGGGCCACGAGATGACCCACGGCGTCACCTCCGCCACCGCCAACCTGCGCTACAGCGGCGAGTCCGGCGGCCTCAACGAGGCCACCAGCGACATCCTCGGCACCATGGTCGAGTGGTACGCCAACAGCCCCGTCGACACCCCCGACTACCTCTTCAGCGACCAGTCCACCCCGCCGTGGCTGCGCCGCTTCGACAAGCCCTCCCTCGACGGCGCCTCCGCCGACTACTGGTCCAAGACCGTCGGCCGGCTCGACGTCCACAACTCCTCTGGTGTCGGCAACCACTGGTTCTACCTCGCCAGCGAGGGCAGCGGCACCAAGACGATCAACGGCGTCACGTACAACAGCCCCACCTACAACGGCTCCACCGTCACCGGCATCGGCAACAAGAAGGCATCCGCCATCTGGTACCGGGCGCTGACCGTCTACATGACCTCCACCACGGACTACAAGGGCGCCCGCGCCGCGACCCTGAACGCGGCCAAGGACCTCTACGGCGCCACCAGCGCCGAGTACGCCACGGTCGCCGCCGCCTGGACCGCCGTCAACGTCGCCTGAGCCACCGGCCCCGCCGCGGCGAGCCCCGCCGCGGCGGGCCGCGCCTCAGCCCGGCCCGACCAGCCCGCACTCGTACGCGAAGATCACCGCCTGCACGCGGTCCCGCAGCCCCAACTTGGCCAGCACCCGGCCGAGGTGCTTCTTCACCGTGGGCTCCGCCAGCCCCAGGGCGGCGGCGAGTTCGGCGTTGGTCAGGCCGCGGGCGGCCCCCAGCAGGACCTCCCGCTCGCGCGCGGTCAGCACGTCCAGCCGCTCCCCGCCGTCGTCCTCCGCGGCGGCGGGGAGCCGGTGCGCGAAACGGTCCAGCAGCCGCCGGGTCACCCGGGGCGAGACCACGGCGTCGCCCCGGGCCACGTCGCGGACCGCCGCGAGCAGCTCCTCCGGCCGGCTGTTCTTCAGCAGGAACCCCGACGCCCCGGCCCGCAGCGCGTCGAAGGCGTACGCGTCCACGTCGAAGGTCGTGAGCACCAGCACCCGCGTCCCCGGCACCTCGCGCACCAGCCGCCGGGTCGCCTCGATGCCGTCGGTGCCCGGCATCCGCACGTCCATCAGCACCACGTCCGGCCGCAGCCGCCGCGCCAGCTCCACCGCCGCCGCCCCGTCGGCCGCCTCCCCGACCGGCTCCATGTCCGGCTCGGCGCGCAGGATCATGCCGAACGCCAGCCGCAGCAGCTCCTCGTCGTCCACCAGCAGCACCCGTACGGTCACGGCGCGCCCCCGGGATCCAGCCGTACGAAGACCCGCCAGCCGCCGCCCGGCAGCGGCCCCGCCGCCAGCGTCCCGCCGAAGGCCGCGGCGCGCTCCCGCATCCCGGTCAGCCCCCGCCCGTACCCGGCCGGCTCCGGCCGCCAGGCCCCCCTCGTGTTCGTCACCTCGACCGTCACCTCCCGCGGCGCGCAGCGGACCCGCACCTCGGCGCGCGTGCCCTCCGGCGCGTGCCGCAGCGCGTTGGTCAGCGACTCCTGGACGACGCGGTGCACCGTCAGCTGCGCCGCCGCCGGTATCCCGGCCGGCTCGCCGTCCACCCGCAGCCCGGTCGGCAGCCCCGCCGCGCCCATCCGCGCGCACAGCGCCCCCAGTTGCCCGAGCCCCGGCGGCGCCCGCCGGTCGTCCCCGACGCCGGGAACCGCGTCGGGCCCGGCATCCTGGAGCAGCCCCAGCGCCCGCCGCATGTCCGTCAGCGCCTGCCGCCCGGTCTCCGCGATCCGGGCCGTCACGGCGGACGCGTCGGCCGGCCGCGCGTGCCCCAGCGCGTCCGCCAGCGCCACCACCACCGACAGGCCGTGCGTCACACCGTCGTGCAACTCCCGCGCGATCCGGGCCCGTTCCTCCTCCACCGCGCGCCGCTCCCGCTCGTCGCGGTCCCGTTCCAGCCGCGCCAGCCGCTCCGCCCGCGCGGCCCGCCGGATCCGGACGTTCGCCCCGAGCAGCGCGCTCGCGGCGACCGCCGCCGTCATCGCGGCGGCCGAGGCGAGGAACCGCCCCTCCGGCGCCCAGCGCGCCGCCGCCAGCACCGCCCCGGCCACCGCCACCAGACCGGCCGCCCACGCGGACCGGCGCGGCGACCGCGCGGCGACCGTGCCGAGGGCGACCAGCAGCGCCGCGTCGGCCGGCAACTGGACGCCCAGCAGCCACTGCGCCAGCGCCGCCGCGGCGACCGCCCCGAACACCGCCCGGGGCGCCCGCCGCCGCCACACCAGCGGCAGCACCAGCGCCGTCTGCAGCGCGAAACCCGTGCCGTCCGCGACCCGCCCCGGCCCGAGCGTCACCAGGAACAGGCCCGCCGCCAGCGCGGCGTCCGCCACCAGGGGCGGCACCCGCCCCGGCAGCCCGGCGACACCTCCCGGCAGGCCCGTCCGTACCGCGGCGGTCTCACCCATCGTGTCCGTCCGTCCCTCGCTCGCGTCCGCGTCGTACGGCGTCCCACGCTAGGCGCCCGCGCCCGCGAAGGCGTCCACCCACCGGCGGACACCGGGGGAGACCCCGGTACCCCGGGGCTCCTCCGCGTGGAGGAGTGGGCGTGCCCCGAGGGACCCATGCCCACCGCCGGGTACCGGGGAGGCCCCGGTACCCCGGGCTCCTCCACATGGAAGGGGCGTGCCCCGGGCGATCCGCGCCCACCGGCGGATACCGGGGGGAGACCCCCGTACCCCGGACTCCTCCGTGCGAAGGAGCGGGCACGCCCCCGGGCGACCCCCGCCCACCGGGGGCGCGCCCCGAGGGACCCGCGCCCACCGTCGGATACCGGGAGAGGCCCCGGTACCCCGGGGTTCCGCCACGCGGAGGAGTGGGCCTGCCCCAGGCGCCCCGCGCCCACCGGCGGATACCGGGGGAGACCCCCGTACCTCTGGGCTCCTCCACGCGAAGGAGCGGGCGCGCCCCCGGGGCGACCCCCGCCCACCGGCCGGATCGTCCCCCGGCAGGGCGCCCCGCGCACCCCGGCGGAGGAACCCTGGTGGTGACCCCGCAGCCGTACCGCCCGAGGAGCCCGCCCATGCCCCCGACCCGCCGCACCCTGCTCGGCACGCTCGGCGCCGCCGCGCTCGCCGCCGTGGCCGCGTCACCCGCCTCGCCTGCCACAGCCGCGTCACCGGCCTCACCCGCCGCAGCCCAGGGCCCCCGCTCCGCCCCCGTCCCGCTGCGGCTGCCCGCGCCCACCGGGCCCTTCCCCGTCGGCACCGTCGCGCTGCACCTGGTCGACGACAGCCGCCCCGACCCCCTCGTCCCCGCCAAGCCCTACCGGGAGCTCATGGCCGGGCTCTGGTATCCGGCGGAACCCGCCGCCGGGCACCCCACGGCCCCCTGGCTGGGCCCCGCCGCCGCGGCCGACTGGGACGCGCACTCCGCGCCCGCCCTCGGCGTCCCCGCCGGGGCGGCCGACTGGCGCGGGCTCAGGACCCACGCGCGGACCGGCGCGCCCGTCGCCCGCCGCGCCGGGCGGCTGCCCGTGGTGCTGTTCTCCTCCGGCGACGGCGGCTCCCGCGCCCTCGGCACCACCCTGGTCGAGGAGCTCGCGAGCCACGGGCACCTCGTGGTCGCCCTCGACTCCACGTACGAGGCCGAACAGGTCGAGTTCCCCGGCGGCCGGGTCGAACGGGCCCTCCCGCTCCCCGACGACCTCACCCCCGAGGTCATCGCCGCCCTCCTCGCCGCCCACTCCCGGGCCCGCCTCGCGGACGCCCGCTTCGTCCTCGGCGTCCTCGACCGGCTCGCCTGGGGTCACCGCCGCCCCGGCACCGGGCCCGGCCTGATCGGTCCTCTCCCCGACGGGCTCGCCGAGGCCGCCGACCCCTCCCGGACCGGAGTGCTCGGACAGTCCCTCGGCGGCTCCGTCGCCGCCCAGCTCGCCCACGACGAGCCCCGCGTCCGCGCCGCGGCCGACCTCGACGGCGCCCTCCTCGGACCCGTCGCCGACAGCGGCCTCGCCGCGCCCTTCCTGCTGATGGCCTCCGGTACGAAGACCCTGCGCACCGAACCGAGCTGGGCCTCCTGCTGGGCCGCGTCCACCGGCCCCCGGCACGCCCTGCGGCTGCGGGACTCCGCCCACGGCTCGTACACCGATCTCCAGATCCTCCTGCCGCTCCTCGCCCGCCGCCTCCCGGTCCCCGACGCGGCCGGACTCGTCGGCACCGTCGACCCCCGGCGCTCCCTGGCCGCCCAGCGCGCCGCCGTCACCGCCTTTTTCGGGCGCTATCTGCGGGGGCGGCCCACCGGCTTCCTCGACGCCCCCGGCGCGCGCTGGCCGGAGCTGGAGGTGCTGCGCTGAAACCGGCCCGCCCGGCCTGCCCGGCCCCCACGCGCCGCCGGGCGGCACGGGCGCCCGGCCGGTAGCGTGGCGCGCGCGGGGCGGGCCGAGACACGGAGCCGGCGCGACCGGAGGACGGACGGACCCCTGTGCCTTCCCGCGACCGCGACCCCGGCGCCGCGAGCGGACCGCCCCCGGCGGGCCGCGCCGGAGCGCCCGGCGGCCCGCGCCGCCCGCTCGGCACCCGGGCGGCGGTCGCCCTCGCGGTCGCCGTCCTCGCCGCCGCCAACGTCCTCATCCACCGCTGGTCCGGCCTCGCCGGCGTCCTGACGTCCCTGGCGGCCTGCGCCGCGCTGCTCGGGGTGCTCCGGCTGGCGGGCGGCACCCGCGCCGACGCGGGCCTCGCCCCCGGCACCCTCGCCCGCGGCGCCCGCTGGGCCCTCGCCCTGACCGGCCTGGTCGCCCTCGTCTACCTGGCCGGGGCGCTCCTCCCGGCCACCCGGGGGCTGTTCGAGGACCGGCGGTACGCGGGGATGGACGGCGCGGACGTGGCGCTGCGCGTGCTCGTGTACGTACCCCTCGGCACCGTCCTGCTGGAGGAGACCGCCTTCCGGGGCGTCCTCTACGGCCTGGTCGCCCGGGTGCGCGGGCCTCGCTGGGCCAGCGCCGTGTCGAGCCTGCTGTTCGGGCTGTGGCACGTGCTGCCCTCGCTGGGCCTGGCGACGGACAAGCCCGCGCTCACCACCGTCTTCGGCGGCTCCCCGGCGGGCGCGGCCCTCGCCGTCGCGGCGGCCGTCCTCTTCACCGCGGCGGCCGGTGCCGTGCTCTGCGCGCTGCGCCGCCGCTCCGGGTCGCTGCTCGCGCCGATGGGCCTGCACTGGGCGGTCAACGGGCTCGGCTACGCCGTCGGCTACCTGCTGCGCTGACCGGCCCCGGGCGATCGGGCGGGGGCGGTCACTTCGGCGGGGAGACGATCTCCTTCAGCCGGTCCAGCTCCTGCGGGGTGACCCCGGCCGGGCGCATCACCGCGTTCCAGCCGTCCACGTACGCGGCCTTGTAGACGTGCCCGTGGCCGTCCGGCACCCCGGTGGAGAACGGCAGGTCGGCGGTGACCTGCCAGAACGTCACGAACGGGATCCACACCATCTCGCCGAGCACGTCGGTGCCGGGCGTCTCGCCGATCCAGTCCGGCTCCGAGAGCGCCAGGTCCGGGCTCCACCAGATGATCGGGTCCGACGGGTGCATCAGGTACAGCACCCGGGTCCCGTCCCACGGGCGGTCCGGCGGGGGGATCGGGGCGGCCGGGTCGTCGGTGAAGCGGACGGTCCGCCCTTCCTGGTACACCGGCTCGATCTCCGGGCTGCCCGGTTCGCGGTGGTCGCTGAACTCGCGGAACAGCGTGTTGAAGTTGGGCGGGCCCGCGAACAGCGTCCCGGCGGTGCGGTTGCGCAGGTCGTACTCGCCGCTGAAGGCCGCCTCGCCGCCGAACGAGCCCAGGCTCTCGCCCGCCACGAACAGCCGGGGCCGGTGGTCCTGCGGCAGCTTCGACCAGACGTCGTAGACCGCGTCGAACAGCTCCCGCCCGGCCTCGCGGGCCTTCGACTGGTCGACCAGGTAGGACATCCACGACGGCAGGTACGAGTACTGCATGGACACGATCGCGGTGTCCCCGCCGCCCAGGTACTCGAAGGAGTCCACCGCCGCCGGGTCCACCCAGCCGCTGCCGGTGGTGGTGACCACCAGCAGGTTCGCCCGCTCGAAGCCGCCCGCCCGCCGCAGGTCGGCGACCGCGCGCTCCGCCCGCCCCTCGGCGTCGTCGGCCGTCTCCAGGCCCGCGTACGCCCGCACCGGCTCCTCGGCCGGGCGGTGGGTGAAGGCGCCGATCCGCTCCGCCGTCGGCCCGCCGCCCGCGAACGCCCGCCCCTGGTAGCCCAGGGTGTCCCACGGCACCAGCGAGCCCGGCCCGCCCGAGCGCAGCGCGGAGACCGGCCGGGTCACACCGGGCGGCGTCTTGGCGTCCCGCACCGAGAACGCCTGGTTCATGGCGCTCACGAAACCGCTCAGCAGCACGCCGCTGACCAGGGACCAGGCCAGGGCCGCCACCAGCGCCCAGCCGACCACCCGGGCCGCCTTCGGGCCGACCCAGCGCCCGAGCAGCCGGGCCGCCGCGTGGTAGGCGCGCCGCAGCCCGCGCCCGGCGAAGAGCAGGAGCAGGAAGACGAGGACGGCGACGAACGGGCAGGCGACCGTGGAGGGGACGCTGTAGTCGGTGACGTCCATGAGCTGCCGGATCCGGTGCTGCCAGTACTGCCCGAGCCCGAACGCGAGCCCGAACAGCGCCACCGCGGCCACGGTCAGCACCTGCCACGAGCGGCGCGCGGCGGTGCGGGGCTCCCGGTCGGCGAAGGCCCGCCACACATAGGCGGCGACGACGCCGAGGCCGTAGCCGATGGCGCCGCTGATGCCGGCGATCAGCCCTTGCAGGACGCCGCCGCGGGGGAGCAGCGACGGCGTGAAGGAGAGGCAGGCGAGGAGCAGGGCGCCCCAGCAGCCGGGCACCGTCAGCCGGGGCCACCACCGCCTCCGCCCGCTGCCGGGCTCGGGCGCGGGCGCGGGCTTGGCCTCGGGCTCGGGTCTGGACTCGGGATTGGACTCCGCGGCGGCCCGGTCGGGCGTGGGGTCCGGCCGGTCAGGGCACATGGGCTTCCTCCGCGGTCATGGTCCCCCGGCCCCGGCACCGCTGCCACCCGGACCGCCCTCGCCCTCCGGACCGCCGTCGGAGGATCCGCCCCCGCCCTCGCCCGCGCGGGCGGCCACGTCCAGGGTCCTGCGGGAGCGGCGCTCGACCAGGATCGGGAGGTACGCCGTCACCCGCGCCCCGGCGAAGTGCCCGTACGCGCCGGCCACCGCCGCCTCGACGACGGCCGCGTCGAGGGAGGGATAGGAGGCGGCCAGCCGGGTCGCCAGGGAGGGTACGGAGAACGACTCGTCCGGCCCCGGATCCGTGTCCGGCGACCGCTCGTCGACCGTCATGGGCCCATTGTCGGCGGACCCCGGCAAGATCGCCCTCGGAGCCGGGCGACCCCGCGAGCGCGGGGCCGCCCGGTACCCGGCCGGGGTATCGGGCGGGGGTCGATAGTCCCGGGAACAAGGTCCCGAACCGGGTGAAAGAGGGCCGATGGGGCATCACATTCATTGATGTCGGCAATCATGTTCATCTAGCGTCGAGCTGCATGAACCGGATACACGCACTTCCCTTCCACAGTGTCGCCGTCGTGCTCGGTACCCGTCCCGAGCTGGTCAAGCTGGCCGAGCTCATTCGCGTGCTCGGTCCGGCCGCCCGTGTGGTGCACACGGGGCAGCATTACGACGAGGAGCTGTCGGGTGATCTCCTGGCGGAGCTGGGGCTGCCGGAGCCGGAGTACCTGACCGGGGTCGGCGGCAAGCCACGTGCCGTGCAGATCGCCGCCGCGCTCCACGGGCTGGACGGGCTCTTCGGCACCGAGCCGCCGCTGGCGGTCGTGGTCCAGGGCGACACGAACGCGGCTTTGGCGGGCGCGCTGGCCGCCAACGCCCGCGACCTGCCCCTGGTCCACGTGGAGGCGGGGCTGCGCAGCCACGACCGGGCGATGCCCGAGGAGCACAACCGGGTCCTCATCGACCGGCTCGCCGACGTGCTGTGCGCCGCGACCCCCGACAACCGCGAGCTGCTGCTCGCCGAGGGCGTCCCGGACGAGCGGATCGCCGTCACCGGCAACCCCGTCGTCGAAGCCGTACGCGACCACCTCCCCTCCCGCGAGGCGCGGGACACCGTCCTCGCCGAGTACGGCCTGGATGCCGACGCCTACACGCTCGCCACCCTCCACCGCCCCGAGAACACCGACGACCCGCGCGCCCTGGCCGGGATCCTCACGGAGCTGGCCGGCCTCGCCCGCGAGCTCCCCGTCGTCTTCCCGCTGCACCCCCGCACCCAGGCCAAGATCGAGGACGCCGGTCTCAAGCCCCTGCTCAATAACGTTGTCAAGGCTCCGCCGGTCGACTACGGCACCTTCCTGGCGCTGGCCCGGCACGCGGCCCTGATCGTCTCCGACTCCGGCGGCGTCCAGGAGGAGACCACCGTCCTCGGCCGCCCGC